>JAOAIT010000008.1 GCA_026414565.1 Verrucomicrobiia bacterium | reverse complement strand
CGCCTCCCCCGCCCCCGGCCGCCTCCCCCCCGCCCGCCGCCGCACCCTTCCCGCCGGCATGGATTATTTCCTCCGCCGCGTAGGCGCCCTCTCCGCCCGCGCCCTGCAGGTGGGCTCCCCCTTCGATTACGCCCGCCAAATGCGCGTCTTCCTCGTCCAGCAAATGCCCGATCCCACCGACGACGGCTACCGCGCCGCCCTCCAACACTGGATCGAGCACTTCATCCGCATGACCCACGGCAAGGCCTTCGTCCTCTTCACCAGCTACAAGCTCATGCAGGACATCGGCCAGGCCATGCAGCCCTTCTTCAACGACCTGGGCATCGAGTGCTTCATCCAGGGCACCGGCACCCCCCGCTCCCTCATGCTGGAAAAATTCAAGGCCGATCGCGATTCCGTCCTCTTCGGCACCGACAGCTTCTGGCAGGGCGTGGACGTCCCCGGCGAGTCCCTCTCCAACGTCATCATCACCCGCCTGCCTTTTGCCGTCCCCGACCACCCCCTCATCGAAGCCCGCCTCGAAGCCATTGAAGCCCGCGGCGGCGACAGCTTCTACGAATTCAGCCTCCCCGAGGCCATCCTCAAATTTCGCCAGGGCGTCGGCCGTCTCATCCGCACCAAACAGGATACCGGCGTCGTCGTCATCCTCGACAACCGCATCCTCAGCAAAAATTACGGCGCCGCCTTCCTCCAATCCCTCCCCGATTGCCCCCGCCAAATTGTCTAGCCCGACCCCCGCGCCTTCACCACCGCGTCTTCAGCCCGCACGCCCGCGCCACGCACCACCCCCGCAGTGCCTCGTAGATCATAAACGCTCCCGCCGCCACCAACAGCCAGCCCCAGCCCCTCCCCCGCGCCAACGCCACATACACCCCCCCGCCCCCGCACAACAAACCGCTGATCCCCCGCAACCAGCGGCCCGTCTTGCCAATATTCGGCGCGAAAAAGGAGCCTCTCATGCTCACCGCTCAATCCCCCGCCGTTGCTGCTGAATGGCCCGCCGCACCAGCGGTATGACCTCCTCCGCTGGCATCTCCACCGTCACCGACGCCTGCGCCCCCTGCTGCCCCGTCTCCCAGCCCGCCGCCAATTGATTCAACACCGGCCGCTCCTTCAACACCGTCAACACCCCCCGCACCCCCTGCAATATGTCCCGATACGCCTTGGCCGTGTCCTCCTGCGCCGCCGTCACCCGCAACGTCAGCCGCACCTTCCCCCCCGGGTTCTCATTCAATTCCGCCTCCAAGCCCTTGACGTCCTGCAACACCGCCTGCACCGGCGGCGGCAAATTCGGCAGGGTGATTTTCCCGGCGCTGGCCGCCAATATCGGCCCCCCCGCCGCCGGCTCCGCCGCCTTGCGGCCCTGCCGGCTGAGCGCCGGCTTGTTCAACACCTCCAAAGCCGACCGCACCAGCGCCGCCTGCGGCGCCACCACCACCGTGTCCTGCCCATGCACCGCGCCAAAAGTCCGCGCATTCGGCACCCCCCGCCCCGCCCGCCGCGCATCCCGCCAGCCATGAATCAAATGCTCCCCGTGCTTCTCCGCCGCATACTCCGGATTCGCCGTCACCAGCTCCTGCAGGCGGGCCGCGTCAAACTTCCCCTTCGCCACTATCACCACCTTGTCCTCCCCCGGCTCCCACCCAAACACCGCCGCCTGCGCCAGATCCTGCCGCGGATCAAAGTTCAACGCCACCTTCAGCCCCTCAAACACCCGCACCAGCGGCGTCTGCTCCAGCTCGGTGAGTATCTTCTGCCCCAACTGCGTCTCCTTCAGCCGCTCAAAGTCCGCCTGGATGTGCCACAACGCATCCGCCGGCACCAGCGGCGCCGCCGCCGTCTCCGCCGCCCGCACCACCGCGGCCGCCAGCAGGCCGCCGCACACAAGCAACTGCAAAAGTTTTTTCATAGGCTCTGGTGTTCTCTCTTCCGCCCTCTTCCCGAAGGCCATTCATCTTCCATGACCCCTCCCCGCGCCACCAGGTTTCAGCTTTTTTCCAAACCGCTCCCCCGCCCCCCGCCCCCCATCTCCTGCTCCACCCGCAACCGCAACTGCCCGCACGCCGCATCAATGTCGTGCCCCTTCTCCCGTCGCAGCGTCGCCGTCACCCGCCGCTGCTGCAGCACCGCCAAAAACGCCTCGCACTGGCTCTCCGCCGGACGCTTCCACGCCAGCCCCTCCACTCGATTGTAGGGAATGAGATTGACCTTCGCATGCAACCGCCGCGCCAGGGCCGCCAGCCGCGCCGCCTCGCTCAACGCATCATTCACCCCCTCAATCAAAATATACTCCAGCGTGATCATGCGCCCCTTCCGCTCCACGTAATATTCGCAGGCCGCCACCAGCTCGCTCAGCGGATACTTCCGATTCACCGGCATCAGCCGGCCCCGCACTTCATCCGTGGCCCCATGCAGGCTGATCGCCAACTGCACCTGCAACGGCTGCTCCGCCAACTGCCGGATTTGCGGCGCCAATCCGCTGGTGGACACCGTGATCTTCCGCGCCCCAATCCCGCCCCCCCACGGCGCATTCAAAATCGTCAACGCCTTCATCAAATGGGCGTAGTTGGCCAGCGGCTCCCCCATCCCCATGATCACCAGATTGTCCACCGCCCGCTCCAACGCCCCCTCCGTCCCCCCTTCCCCCCGCCCCGCCTCCCGCGCCTGCCACCGCTCCACCGCCAGCACCTGCTCCACAATCTCATCCGGCGTCAAATTCCGCTTCCACCCCAGCAGCCCGCTGGCGCAAAATTTGCACCCATACGCGCAGCCCACCTGCGTGGACACACACAACGTCCGCCGATCGCTCCGATCCCCGTACAACGCCGGATTGGCCGGTATCAGCACGCTCTCCACCAGCGCCCCATCCCCCAGCCGCCACAAAAACTTCCGCGTCGCATCCGCGCTCCCCTGCACCCGCACCAGCCGCAGCGGACGCACCGGCAGCATCTCCCCCAGCCGCGCCCGCAGGCGCTTCGGCAGATTCGTCATCGCCTCCCACCCCTCCACCCGCCGGCGATACAACCACTCCAATATCTGATCCGCCCGGTACGCCGGCTCGCCGGCCTCCTGCACCACCGCCAGCAATTCTTCGCGACTCAGCGCCTGCAACGCGGGGGCTTCAGCCGCGCCCGCCGCCCGCTCCGCCTCAGTGGATTTGGTAATACTTTTCAACGTACTCCTGCACCATCCGCCACGTCGTGTACTTGGGCACCAGCGTCGCCATGGCCCGCCGGATCATCTGAATCCACTTGCGCGGCAGCCCCGCCGAATCCCGGTTGTAAAAACACGGAATCACCTGCGTCGTCAGCACCTTGTACAAATTCTCCGCGTCCCGCCGATCCTGCTCCTCCACATTGTCCGGATGCGAATCATCCCCTATGGCAAATCCATTCGTCCCGTCATACCCCTCCCGCCACCACCCATCCATGATGCTCAGATTCAGGCACCCGTGGCACCCCGCCTTCTGCCCGCTCGTCCCCGAGGCCTCCAGCGGCCGCCGCGGATTGTTCAACCACACATCACACCCCGACACCATCTGCCGCGCCACATGCACATCATAATTCTCAATGAACACCAGATGCCCCTTCAAATCGCTGAACTTGCTCAAATGGATGATGTGCTGAATAAACCGCTTCCCCTCGTCATCCCGCGGATGCGCCTTGCCCGCAAAAATAAACTGGATTGGCCGCGACTTGTCCTTGCACAGCTTGACGATGTTGTCGAACTGCTGGAAAATCAACGGCGCCCGCTTGTACGTCGCAAATCGCCGCGCAAAGCCTATCGTCAGCGCATCCGGATTCAGCAGTTGATCGTACTCAATAAAATCCCGCTGCGTAAAACGCTGCCCCTGGATCAACAACCGCCGCCGCGCAAATTCAATCAGCTCCCGCCGCAGCCGGTACCGCAACGCCCAGATTTCCTCGTCCGAAATAAAATGGGGATCCAGCATCTTCTGCCAGAACGCCGGATCATTGATCTGCTCCTCCCAGTTCGCCGGCGGCTTCTGCACCCAGAAACTCGTGGTCTCGCCCCCCGTCGGCCCCGCCTCCACCACGCTCGTCAATTTCCGCCGCCAAAACCGCCGCACCGGCCCCTTCATCCACCCCAGCAAATGAATCCCGTTGGTGATGTGCCCAATCGGCACCTCCTCCACCGGCCGGTCCGGATACAAACAATGCCACATCCGCCGGCTCACCTGCCCGTGCAGCTCGCTCACCCCGTTGGCCGCCCGCGAGCACTTCAACGCCAGCACCGTCATGCAAAACGGCTCCTTCGGATCCTCCGGATGCACCCGCCCCAGCGCCATCAGCTCCGGCAGCGTCAAATGCAGATTGTGCAAAAATTGCTGCCCCACGTAGCTCATCAAATCCGGACTGAACCGATCATGCCCCGCCTCCACCGGCGTGTGCGTCGTGAAAATGCACTCCTGCCGCGTCGCCGCCAGCGCATCCGCAAACAACGCCCCCGCCGCCATCTTCTCCCGGATCAGCTCCAGCGTCAAAAACGCCGCATGCCCCTCGTTCATGTGAAACACCGACGGCTGGATCCCCAGCGCCCGCAGCAACCGCACCCCCCCCACCCCCAGCAAGATCTCCTGCATGATCCGCGTCGTGCTGTCCCCCCCGTACACCCGCAGCGTCAAATCCCGAAAATGCGGCTCGTTCTCCGGCAGATTCGTGTCCAGCAAATACACCACGCACCGCCCCACATTCACCCGCCACGCCTGGAACAACACCTCGCTCATCGCGATCCGCACCATCCCCGTCAGCGGCTCCCCACGCGCGTTCAACACCGGCTCCATCGGCAGATTCCGCGGATTCAAATTCGCGTAGTACTCCGTCTGCCAGTTGTCCTGGTTGATCGCCTGCTGAAAATACCCCTCCCGATAAAACAGCGACACCCCCACAAATCCCAGACCCAAATCACTCGCCGCCTTCGCATGATCCCCCGCCAGCACCCCCAAACCCCCCGCCGCTATCGGCAGCGTCTCATGAAAACCAAACTCCGCGCAGAAATACGCCACCGGATGCGCGCTGAACTCCGGCGCATGCTGTGCCGCCCAGGTGTTCTTCTCATTCAAATAGGCCTGAAAATGCGCCAGCACCCGCCGCACCCGCTCCGCAAAATCGTGATCCTGCAGCCGCACCTTCAGCTCATAATCCGAAATCTCATGCAGCACCGCCACCGCGTTGTGATACAAGTTCTGCCACCCGCGCGGCGACAGCTCCGAAAATATCTCCTGCGCCTCTTGATTCCACGTCCACCACAGGTTGCGGGCCAGCCGGTTCAGCCCCACCGTCAACTCCGTCAATTCACTCGCCGTCAATGGAGGTTTAGCCATAGTCGTCTAGGTTGCTGCTCACCATTACCAATCGCCCCATCATGTTACTTCACCCCCTGCCCTCCGGCCAGCACATTATTTGGCCCAACCCCCTCCGCCAACCCCGCCCCCTCCGCCTGCAACACCCGCCGCAACGAACGGTGCGCCCCCACAATCAACAGCGTCGCCAGCATCGCCAGAAACGTCGCAAACAAAAACACCGGCCGCAAATTGTTGCCCGACATCGCCGCCAGCCGCCCCGCCATCCAGTTCGCAAACATCGGCCCCAGCCCCATGCTGCATATCCCCATCATCGTCTGCGCCGACGCCCGCACCGCATCCGTCGCCAGCCGGTTCACCAGCATGCTCGCCCCGATGTGGTACAGCACCACAAACGCCCCCGCCAACAGATAACTCAACGCCAGCAGCCACAAATCACTCAACACGCTGAACAACAAATTCCGCACCACCAGCGCCAGACACCCCAACACCACCGTCCGCACCAGATTCAACCGCCGGATCAACTCCGGCTGATGCTGAAACAACCACACCTCAAACACCACCCCAATCGCCTGCGCCGGCCCAATCCACGGACGCGGCATCCCCAACTGCTCCAAAAACGGCGGACTGTAAAATGTCACCAGCGAAAACGACCCCGACAGCAAAAACATGCTCAGCAACACCACCAGATAATTCGGATTCCCCAGCAGTTGCCGCACCGCCTGCACATACGCCGGTTGCCGCCCCGCCCCCACCAGCCGCCTCCGCCCCCCGCAGGGCGTGTGCGGCAAATAACACGCCAGCAGCGCCATCCCCAGCCCCAGCGCCATCCCCAAATACAAAATAAAATTCAACCCCGCCTCCGGCCGGCTCGCCGTCCACACCGAAATCGGCACAAAGGGAAGGATCCACCCCACCGAACCCCACGCCCGCAATCCGCTGAAACTGCTCTCCGGCCGCGCCAGGTGATGAAACCCCAGCGCGTTGATCAAATGAAACGTCGGAAAGATAAACGCCGTATAGGCCACATATCCCGCCAGCAGCCCCCCAAACTCATGCTGCTGCGCCAGCACCGCCAGCGCCACCGCTCCCAGCACATTCACCAGCAGCAACACCCGGTCCAGCGGCACATACCGGTCCGCCACCATCCCCCAAAAAAACGGCGCCACCAGCAGCACCCCCGCCGACGTCATGATGATGTGGCTGATCTGATGATAGCTCAACCCCCGATCCACCAGCCACATGCTCACAAACGGGATCACCGCCCCGCACGTGGCATACTGCATCAACATCGCCCACCGCAGCGACCGCCGCGGACGATCCTGCGCTGCCCATGCCTTCGCACCCGGTCCCATACCCCGCCGCATTCTCGACGGCCGGGGCCGCCCTCACAAGCAAAATGAGGGCACGGAAACTCCCCCCGTCTCCGTGCCCTCCCTCAACCCCGTTTGTCCTTCCCTCAACCCTCCACCACCACTCGCCGCGGCTTGGCCTTCTCCGCCTTCGGCAGCACCAGCGTCAACACCCCCTGCTCCATCCGGGCGGATATCCGGTTGGTGTCAATCGCCGGATCCAGCTCAAACACCCGCCGATAATGCGCCGGCCGCGTCTCCCGATGCAGCGTCTCCCCCTTGAACGGCGTCAAATCACGCCGCCCCGTGATCACCAGCTCATTATCCTCCACCGTCACCTCCAGCCCACCCTTGTTCACCCCCGGCATCTCCGCCAGAATCGTGTACGCCTCCTTCGTCTCGTATATGTCCACATTCGGCGCCATCCACAACTCCTGCTCCCGCGTCACCGCCGCCGGAGCACCCGCTTCCTTCTTCTCAATCGCATGGCTGCTCATAGGACCGCTCCTTTCCACTCGTTTAGCTTGTTCCTCCGCCCCGCTCAATTCCCCACGCTCACCGCAATCTGCTTCGGCTTGGCCTCCTCCGCCTTCGGCAAAATCACCGTCAACACCCCGTCCGCGTAGTTGGCCTTCACCCCCTCCGCGTTCACCGGCACAGGCAGCGCCACCGAACGCTGAAACCGCCCATAAAAACGCTCCAACCGATGAGCCTCAGCCTCCTTGAACTGCTCATCCGCCTTCCGCTCACCGGCCACCGTCAGGGTCCCCTCATGCAGGGACACCTCGATATCTTCCTTCTTCATCCCCGGCAGCTCGACCTTCGCCACCAGATGATCCTTGTCCTCATACAAATCCAGCGCCGGCCCCCACGCCCCCATCAGGCGCGGAAAAACTCCCCACTCCGGCAGCGTCGTGTCGAACAATCGGTTGATTTCTTCCTGCAAACGCCCCAGTGGCTCAAATCCCAGCCACGGGTTGATCTCCGGTCGTTGCCATCGCATCAGTGTCATAAGCCTGTCCTTTCCTCTGTTGTTTGTCTTCTTTTGCCATCACCCTCCTTAGCTAAGCCAATGCCAGGCTCTATTAATTACATAAGTAATTCATTAAAAGTTACTTACACATTTTAATAACCCAATATACTCGCTTGTTGTGTGTATTTATGGCGCTTGTTTTGTTCATTTTTGTGTGTCTAATTGGCGCATTTGCCAGCCCTTTACAACCCCAATATCCGCTTTCACCACTCAGCTTATTCTGCTTCCTCCATCCGCCGGCAAATCTCCTCCCCAATCGCCAGCGACGCCGTCGCCGCCGGGCTGGGCGCGTTCAACACATGCAACGCCCGCGCCCGCTGAATCAGATGAAAATCACTCACCAAATCCCCCTCCACACTCATCGCCTGGGCGCGCACCCCGGCGCCCCCCGGCGCCAAATCCTCCGGCCGAATTTCCGGCACCAACCGCTGCAGTGAAGCGCAAAAACGCCGTTTGCTGAACGACCGCACCCATTCCTGCCAGCACATCCGCTGATGCCTCCGCAAAAACCGCCACAACCCCGGAAAACTCAGCGCATCCCACAAATCCGCCACATTAATATCCGTCTTCCGATACCCCTCCCGCGCCCAGGCCAGCACCGCATTCGGCCCCGCCTCAATGCCCCCATGAATCAGCCGCGTAAAATGCACCCCCAAAAAAGGAAACTGCGGATCCGGCACCGGATAAATCAAATGCCGCACCAAATGCTGCCGCTCCGGACGAATCTTATAATACTCACCCCGGAACGGCACAATGCGCACGCTCCGTTGCTCCCCCGCCAGCTCGCTCACCCGGTCACAGTGCAAACCCGCGCAATTCAACAAATAATCCCCCTCATACTCCCCCGCCGTGGTGTGCGCCACCCAGCCGGTGGCCGTCGTCTGCAAACGATACACCCGCGCCCCCGTGACCACCTGCCCTCCCCTCGCCTGCAGCTCCTTCACCAACGCCCGGCACACCCCCCCATAATCCACAATCCCCTCCTCCGGCACCCGCAGCGCCGCCACTCCCCCCACATGCGGCTCAATCTCCCGCATCTCCTCCACCCCCAGCATCTTCAAGCCCTGCAGCCCGTTTTGCTGGCCCCGCTCATGCAACGCCTGCAGCCGGCCAAGCTCCGTCTCATCCGCCGCCACCACCAGTTTCCCGCAGATTTCATGCGCAATCCCCTGCTCCCGGCAGAAAGCCACCATCTGCCGGATCCCGCTCACCGCCAGCCGCGCCTTCGCCGAACCGGGCTTGTAATACAAACCGGCATGCAACACCCCGCTGTTGTGGCCCGTCTGATGCTGCCCCACCGCCGCCTCCTTCTCCAGCACCCACACCCTCACCCCCGGCCACCGCCGCAACATCTGCCACGCCGTGGCCAGCCCCACAATGCCCCCACCCACAATCAACACCCGCCGATCTGCCCATGCCTGTTTCATGCCCCGTCATGGTGGCGGGGATTGACCCCCACGGTCAAGTTTCCATCCCGCCAGCCCCGCCCCACCGCCGCCAACGGAATTCCCCCCATCCCCGCGTTGACGAACCCCCGCCCACCCAGTACCATGCCGCCCGCATTGCATGTTGGAAGTGATTGAAAAACTACTGGTCCTCCAGGACCGCGACCGCCGCCTCAACCGGTTGCGCCTGGAGCTGGAACGCATCCCCGTCGAACGCCGCGATGCCCAGGCCAAAGCCGAACAGGCCCTCAAAGCTCTCGACCAGGCCAAATTGCAGGTCAAATCCCTCGAAAGCGAACGCAAACGCCTCGAGCTCGAAGTCGAAGCCAAAAACGAACTCATCCAACGCTACCAAACCCAGCAATTCCAAACCCGCAAAAACGAGGAGTTCAAGGCCCTCGGCCATGAAATCGAGCTGAACAAAAAACTCAAATTCGACCTCGAAAACCAGATCCTCGACCTCATGGAAAAAATCGAGGCCGCCCAAAAACAGGTCGAGGCCGCCAACCGCGCCGCCGCCGAGGCCAAAAAACTGGCCGATGAAATCGTCGCCCAGCTCAACCAGCGCGAAGCCAACCTCAAAAAAGACTTTGAAGCCGTCACCGCCGAACGCGCCGCCCTCGCCGCCGGCGTGGACAGCGCCGCCCTCTACCGCTACGAACGCCTCCTCAAAGCCCGCGGCGACAACGTCATCGTCGGCATAGACCACGGCGTCTGCGGCGGCTGCCACATGCGCGTCAGCCGCCAAACCGTCGTGGATTGCCGCGCCGCCCAGGAAATCGTCACCTGCCTCAACTGCGGACGCATCCTCTACTACTCCCCCGAAATGGACGTCTCCGTCACCGACTAATCCCCCCGGCCATGAAACAAATCCTCCCCGCCCTCGCCCTCGCCCTCGCCCTCCTCGCCCCCGCCGCCTGCAAAGAAAAATCCGCCCCTCCCCCCCCTGCCCCCACC
>JAOAIT010000007.1 GCA_026414565.1 Verrucomicrobiia bacterium | reverse complement strand
GACCAAGCCCAAGGTAGTCGTAACGGCTTATCGGGTCGTTGAAAACGAAGTGGTAGAGGTTCTTTTCCTCGTCGAGGCGCATGTCGTCGATAAGCTCGCCGTCCACCCTATACTTCGGACGCTCTCCTCTGAGAAGTTTGCGGCCCGGTTCATTGATGGGATCTCTGTTTGGCCACCGGCCGGAGGTGGGATTGTAGTAGCGATGGCCGTAGTAGAGGAGGCCGGTTTCCCAGTCGTGGTATTTGGTGGAGAAGAGGTAGTTGAAGGTCTGGGAGAGGGGGCCGGTGGCGCGGAGGGGTTCGCCAAAGGGGCCGTACTCGTATTGCGCCACCAACACACCATCCGCCCCCCCCACATACCCCATCACATTCCCATTCCCATCATAAACCGGAAAATACACCCCCGCATCCGGCCCATTATGAATCACCGTCGCCAGCAGCCCGCCCACGTTGCAATCATCATCCTGAGGAGAGGAATCCTGCGGGATGGTTTTTGCCTCCTCCCTGGCTTCATACGTGCCGATGGTTCCCCACGCTTGCATGGTTTCCGGCTGAGCCGAAGCCAATATCCTCCAAAACCTCACTTCCTTCAAGGCCATTTAGGGGAATAGGGAAATGCAAAATGCAAAGCCGGATAGTCGCAGCCGAAGGTGCAAAATGGGGAGTATCATGCCAATTTGTTAATCATTGGAGCATAGCTTTGGCTTCGGCGGGTACGCCGAAGCCGGCACGCGGGACGCGTGCGCGCCCCGAGACCAGGATGGTGCGTTTGTTTTTTTATTTTCCCTTGCGGGTATTTCGGAAATGTGAATACGTTTGCCCATGCCGATGGGCCGGGATAATCCATATAGGTTACCTAATCCCAACACCTACTGGGTCAAGCCGGGCAAGCTTATGGCCGGGGAATATCCCAGCCATCAGCGTTCGGCAAAAGCCCGGGTACGCCTGCGCGCTTATTTGGAAGCGGGGGTGAACTTTTTCCTCGATCTCACCGTGCCGGGGGAGCTGCGTTCGTATGAATATTTTCTATATGAGGAATCGCAGGCGCTGGGGCTGATGCCCATTTATCAGCGCTTGCCGATTCCCGATGCGGGCGTGCCCCGCACGCCGGATTACATGGTGCAAATATTGAACGTGATTGACCGCGCAATTGCCGAGCGCCGTTTGGTGTACGTGCACTGTTGGGGCGGCATCGGGCGCACCGGGGTGGTGGTGGGCTGTTACCTGGTGCGGCACGGCATGACGGGCGAGCAGGCCCTGCAGGAGCTGGCCCGGTTGTGGAAAACCGTGGAAAAGTCCGAGTACTTTCCAGACTCGCCGGAAACGCCGCAGCAGCGCGAGTACATTCTGAAATGGCGCGAGCCGGCGAAGACCCGCCGGGGTTAAAAGTCTCTGGAGCCTCAAGGGGTGTTGAGTTATCCTGCGTTGAGCCATGCAGCGGCTCGCCGTCATCAATCTGGTGGGCTTGACCTCCCGCCTGCTGCAATCCGGCCATCTGCCGCGGCTCTTTCGCTGGGGGCAGCGGGGCTGGCAGGCGCTCATCCAACCGGCCTTCCCGGCGGTGACGTGCACCGCGCAGGCCAATTATCTCACCGGCTGCCTGCCCGCCCAACATGGCATTGTGGGCAATGGGTGGTATCAGCGCGAGCTGGCCGAGGTGCATTTCTGGAAGCAATCCAATCATCTGGTCACCGCCCCCAAAATGTGGGAGCGCCTGCGCCAGCAGCACCCGGGCTTCACCTGCGCCAAGCTGTTTTGGTGGTTCAACATGTATTCCAGCGCCGACTGGAGCATCACGCCCCGCCCCATGTATCCCGCCGACGGCCGCAAGATTTTCGACATCTACACCTGGCCGTATGAGTTGAAGCCCCAGCTCAAGCGGGATTTGGGCGAGTTCCCGTTTCCCACCTTCTGGGGGCCGGCCGCCGGGGTGCCATCCCCGCAGGGGCCGCCTGACGCGGCCAGCCGGTGGATTGCCGCCGCAGCGCAATGGATCGAGCGCCAGTTTCAACCGCATCTGCATCTGATTTACCTGCCCCACCTGGATTACAATTTGCAGCGCCACGGCCCGGAGGCGGCCGTGGTACAGGAGGACTTGCGGCGGGTGGATGAAATTGCGGGCGAGCTGCTGGATTTCTTTGCCGGACGGGGGGTTGCCTGTGTGGTGCTCTCGGAGTACGGCCTGGTGCCGGTGGAGCAACCGGTGCATGTGAATCGCGTGCTGCGGCAGGAGGGCTGGCTGGTGGTGAAAGAGGAGCTGGGGCGGGAGCTGCTCGACGCCGGGGCCTGCCGGGCGTTTGCCGTGGCCGATCATCAGGTGGCGCATATTTATGTGAAAAATGCCGGCGACATTTCCGTCGTGCGGCGGCTCCTGGAAAAGACGCCCGGGGTGGCGCAGGTGCTGGGGCCGGAGGAGCTGGCTGCCTGCGGCCTGCGGCATCCCCGCGCCGGCGATCTGGTGGCGGTGGCGGCGGCGCGCGCGTGGTTCACATATTATTACTGGCTCGACGACGCCCGCGCGCCGGACTTTGCGCGGACGGTGGATATTCACCGCAAGCCCGGTTATGACCCGGTGGAATTATTCCTGAATCCCGCCCTGCGTTTTCCCCGGCTTAAAATCGGCTGGCGGCTGTTGCAAAAAAAGCTGGGCTTCCGGATGCTCATGGATGTGATACCACTGGAAGCCTCGCTGGTCCGAGGCTCGCATGGCGCCATTCCGGCGATGGAAGCAGATTATCCGGTGTTGCTGGCGCCGCATCCATGGCGTGAGGGGCCGGCGTCGCTGGCATCCACCGAGGTGGCGGCCGCCCTGGCGGATTATTGCCGCTAGCACACGCGGGCCACTTCCAGATCGAGCAGCCGTCCCAGTTTGTCGAGCTTGCCGGCCAGGTGCCCCACGCCCACCGCACAATGATGGGCCGGGCCGTGCGCATTCCAGGCTTCCATGAAGCCGCGGGCACCCAGGGGAAAGCGGTAACGGCTGTTGGTGTTGCCGATTTCCAGGATGGGCCCCGGCACAGATTCGCCCTCAGCCACCAGGAGCTTCAAGCGGCCGGGACCCGCTTCCACCACCGAGAGCAACGTCACCGGCCCGTGGCGCACGCTCATTTCCACGGAAAGGCCGCGGCCCACCTTGCCGTGATAGACACGCAGGGGGCGCACTTTGGTTTTGCCCTCGGCAATGGCAATATGGCCGGGCCCGTCGTGGCCCATCAGCACCACCTCATCGCGGTAATCCACCGCGTAATATTCGGTGAACGACCCGCCCGCGCCCAGGGTGTCCAGGATCTTCATGGCCTGCACGTTTTTGATTTCATATTCCCCGGCCACCGGCACGCCGCGGGCGGTGAGGAGGGAATTGCCCAGGATGATGGAACTGATGGCGTCCTCGTTTTCGGCGTTGCCGGTGCCCATGTAGTAATAGGCCAGCGCGCCCAAACGATGCCGCGCCACCAGTTGATCCAGGGCCACGGAGGTCCGCGCCGCGCGCTCCAGCTCGGCGGCGGGACAATCAGGTTCAATGTCAAAGTGCGCGTGAAACTCGGCCACGCGGCGCCGGATTTGCCGGGCGGTGACCGCGCGGCGCAGGGCGCTCAGTTCGTCCACCTCCAGGTGCTCGAAATGATTGCCAAAACAGGCGCAATGCGTGGTCAAATCCGAGGCGATGTCCAGCATGCCGCCATAATAATGGCCCATCAACCCCACGCGATTGTGGGCCATCACGTGCGCCACGCGCGCGGCCTCAAGCCATTCCTCCAACTCCCGCGCCACCAGCTCATCCCCTTCGAGCCGGCCCGTGACCTGGTGAAAACGAATGCCGGCCCGGGTGAAGACATTGGCCAGCTCGGGCACAGGACAGGCCGAACACCACGCCAGCCATTCGCCGGTCATGCGGGTGCGATCTCCCAGTTGATTGAACCAGGCATAATCCAGGGCGTCCCCCGGCTGAAGGTTCAACACAATCACCGGCACCCGCGCGCGCCGCACCACGGGCAGGACGGTGGACGAAAGGGCATAGGTGGTGACGTAGAGGAAAATCAAGTCCACATCGGCCTGGCGAAACTGGTGTCCTGCAGCCAAGGCCTTTTCCGGCGTATCCACCAGCCCCAGCGACACCAGCTCCACCCCGGGCCGCTGGAGCCGCTGTTCGACCACCCGCAGATAACCGAGCAGGCGGCGTTTCAAGCCTTTGAACTGCGGCCAGTAGGCCTCCAAGCCAATGCCAAACAGGCCGACTTTGAGCGGGTGGGCAGGGTGCTGGGCTGGCATAAAACCCCCGGCCGCCGGTGGGACGGCGCCGTTAATTGGTCATCAAAGGCAGTTTGATGCGCACACAGCCGCCCGGCGATTCACTTTCCACCGGCACTTCCAGGCGCCCGCGATGGCCCTCAATGACCCGCCGGCAGACGGTCAGCCCCAGGCCCAGGCCGGTGGTGCGGGTGGAGAAGAAAGGCTCGTTCAACCGCGCCAGAGCTTCCGGCGTAAAACCGGCGCCGTTGTCGCGCACTTCGATGTTCACCCAGGGGCCTTCAGCGCCCGCCGATTCCAGGCGGGCACGAATCCAGACTTCCGGGTTTTGGGGGTTGGCCTGGAGGGCGTTGATGAGCACTTCAGCCAGCGCATCCCGCAAGGCCGCGCGGTCGCCCTGCACAAAAACCGGTTTGGCCAGCGGCTCAAAGTGGACCTGGCGGGCCCGGCTGCCGCAATGTTGTTGCGCCTGCTGCGTGGCTTCATTGAGCAGGGACTCCAGGGGAATGGACTCGCCCTGCTCCGGCCGCTCGCGGGTCATGAGCTTCATCTGCGCCACCAGCCGGACGATGCGCCGCACTCCTTCAGCCAGGGCCTGGTCCAGCGAGGCCCGAAACTCCGGCTGATCATATTTCTCGGCCAGGAGTTGCTGGTGAATGGACAGCGGCACCAGGGCGTTGCCAATTTCGTGGGACAACCGCGCCGAGACCTCCCGCAGGAGGCGCAGCCGCTCATTCTCGCGCTCCAGGCGCTGCACCTGCTCGGTTTCGGTCAGGTCATCCACCAGCAGCAGCACGGCGCTGGGCTGGGACTGGTCTTCCTTGTAGAAGGGCGTGATGCTGACGCTGTACACCGCCCCGGGCCGCTCCGGCGGATGATACCGGAAGGGGGCCACCCCGGAGCCGGTCTTGAGCGCCAGAAACACCTTGCTGCCCAGCATCTGGGGCAGCTCGCTGAATTCAAACTCGCCCGTGCGCGAGCCGCCGCGCTGGAAGAGCGAGCGCGCCTTTTTGTTGGCCTGCAGGACAGTGAGGTCACGGCCCACCACCACGCAGGCGCTGTTGAGCTGCTGCAAAATCTCACTGACGATGGCATGGTTGGCCGCCAGTTGCTCGTGCAGCCAGATGTTGCGGATGGTCAGGCCCAGCTCGCCGAGCAGGTGATAAATCAGCTCCAGCTCGTCATTGGAAAGGCTTTCGCCGGTCAGATGCCCGTCAAAAACCGCCACGCCCAGCAGGGAATCGCGGTCCATCACCGGCACCGCCACCTGCAGCCCCAGCACCTCCAGCTCCTTCAAGGTTTCGGGGTCCTGCTGCGCTTCGGGCGTCTCCTTGCGCAAAATGCGGCCCGTTTTGGCGATGAAACCGCCCACGCCGCTGGCCAGGGAGAGTTGAAAATGATCCAGCAGCCCCGCCGGCAGCCCCACGGAGCCGGCGCTGCGCAGGGCCTCGCGGTCCGTGGCGGCCAGCGTCTGGCCAAAGACCGCCGGCGGGGCGCGAAGAAACACCGCCGCCCGGTTAATGCCCAGGTTCTCCCGCAGGAATTGCAGAAACTGCCGCATCAGGGCCTCAGCGCACAAGGAATGGGTCAACACCGCCGAAAAATCGCGCAGCAACTGCCACGCCCGCACCTGCACCGAGTCGGGCACCGCCGGCGGGACACTGCTGGGAGGGGGCGCCGGACGGGGAGGAGGGGGCGCCAGGGGCACTGGCGCCGGGCGGGGGGCGGGCGCATTCTCGGCCATCACGCGCTCAAGGACGGCATTCAACAACCGGGCCCGCACGGGTTTGGCCAGCACGTGGGAAACACCATGGAGGTAGGCCTCCTCCTCAAAGGCCCATGGTTGCTGGCTGCAATAGACGATGACCGCCACCTGGGGAAACTGCTGGCGCAGCTTTTCGATCTGCCACAAGCCCTGCACCTCGGCCACGTCGGCATCCACCAGGCACACCTCCGCCAGCCCATGGCTGAGCAAGGGGGCGGCCTCGGCCAAATCGGTTCGATGCACCACCCGGTAGCGCGTGGCATCCACCGCGGCCTCCACTGCCTGGGCCAGACTGGGAAGCTGGCCCACGACCAATAGCGTCTTCATATCCTTGCCCCCGCCTATATTAAGATTGTTGCTTGCGTTTGAGGTCCCACATGCTTCGGTTGACCAACTAAAAACTATCCTGCGCCCCAAGGCAATCAGGAAAACTTTTTCGGTTCATCAACGGCCTACTATTCCGCCAGCCGGATGCGGTACAGGTCATATCCCACCTCCCGGCAGGCCCGGATGGTCTCCGGGTAGGGGGTGTCGCAGATGTCCACAAAACCTATCTGATAGTTTTCCCCATCAAACCGCCCCGTGGTGGCCTGATCCCGATATTGGAACCAATGCGTGCCAACAATTTGCGGATTGCGCAAGGCCCCCCGCACATACTCCGCGTATTTGCGCGCCCGATCCTCCTGGCTGGCGGTGGGTTTCAAACCGGTGTGAAACATGCCGCGGTCCAGCGCGCCAAAATGGAATTCCCCGATGATCGTGGGCCGGTCCAGTTGGTTGGGCAAACGGTGGTTGGCCACGCTGTAATCGTACCGATTATAGCTCACCACATCGCAATACTTGGCCGCCGCCGTGGCCGCCGCGTCGTTAACCCACGCAAACCGGCAGCCCAGGTACAACTGATTCGGCGCCACCTCCTTCACAGCCTCGCGGATGACGCGAAAATACGTCTCGGCAAAACGGGTGTAAAAAGCGCGCAAATCCGCCCCGGCCGCCTTGAGATTGGGCCGGTTGGTGCTCTGGCGCAGGTCGTCCCACGAGGTGTATCGGGCCTCCCAGGCCGCATTTAATTTTTCAATCGTGCCATACCTGGCCTGCAAATCCTCCAGCAACACCCGTTTGGCGGCCTGCTCGGGCGGGGATTGCAGCGCCGCCACCGCCAGCGAGGTGTCATCCCCCCAGCTCAGCTCATTGTGCACAAAGAATCCAATGCACCAAGGATCCCCGGCGGCGCGACCGCGCTGCCGTTCCATGGCCGAGCGAATCCCCTGGGCGAACTCCGGATCAAATACATCGGGGAATTTGCTCCAGTAGCCCGAGGAGCCTTCGAGCGGCTTCGAGCGAAAACTGAGGTTGGCCGTGTAGGGGGTGCGGCGCAGCTCATAAATCGCGGCGTCGGACCAATTGGCGATGGTGTTCATCCCCCAACTGCGGAGGCGCCGATGGCTGATCTCCGCATGGGCTTGCGGCCAGTTGTCCCCGTATTTCAAGAGCAGATTGGCCTGGGCAAAATCATAGGTGCGGAAACGGGGCTTGTCCTTGTAATAACCATGGGGCGCATTGCCGCCCCACCCATAAAACCGGCCTGCCGGGCTGTCCGGCGGCGGCAACAGCCGGAAGTAGTGCTCGCGATCAGTGATGGGGGTGTTGGACGAGGGCGTCACACAATCCATGCCATGGGACCAGAACAGCCGGCCCTCGGGATCCACCAGCCACCACTTGCCCTGGTACTTTTCCACCCGAAAAAAGCCCGTCGCCTTGAGCTGCGGCCCGCCCGCATATCCGCCATAGCGGTTCCACTGCGGCGGGCCCGGCAGTTTCGCCAGCTCGTCGGCCTCGGCCCGGGCACGCTGGGCCAGCTCCGCCGCCGAATGAATCTTGCCGGGCCAGTCCGCATGAATGAACTGGCCAAACTCATCAATGAAGGGAATGAACTTTTTGGCGTCCAACACGGTCACCCCACCCGTGGCCCGGATTTGGGTGACTTCAAAGCGATGCGGCGTTTTGGGGTTGGCCACAAAAAGCAAAATCTGCGTCACGTTGGCGGGATCAAGGCGTTCCTCCTGGCCGGGCGCGCCCCGCATGCCAATCAACGGCAGCGGCTCCGACAACCGCCACGGCGTGGTGCTCAATGGCACCGCCAAAACCCCTGCGGCACCCGGCTCCAGCCGCAGCGAGCCATTCGCGCAGTTCTGCCGGCCATCCGCCCCCGGATTATCCACCCGGCAATTGAGGGTGACTGCCTGGGTGCCCGCGTTTTTCACCTCCACCTCCACCGTGCGGTAACGGCGCAAATCCCAGCGCTCCTGCGGGGCCTTCAACGTAATCCCCGGATACGGATGCTTGACGCCGGTTTCCACCCCCAGCGCACGGCCGGTCTGCGGAGTTGTCTGCGCGTCGGTGGTTAATACGAGCGAGGCATTAAAGGGCCGGGCAAAATCAAACAGCACTTGGGGCGCGAGCGTGGGCACAGCCGCGGCCCCGGCAGGCAGGGACGCAACCGCCACCAAGGCCGCACAAAAGAGAGCCGAACAGCGTGGAGTGGTCATGCCCCCAATGATAATTCCTGCATCCCTGCTGGCCAGCGAAAAGGAAAGACTCCCGCCCAGTTGGGACGCGCGCCGGGGGAGCAGACTCGATGGCCCACCCCGGCCACTGCGGGAAACGGCTGGTGCCCCCCGCGGCTGCTCCGCGTGCGGGCACGGGCGCGGCTTAACCTTGTTTGGTTTCTGCGGCGGGCGCCGGCGCGCCGGCAGCACTTCCCCCTTTGCGCGGCGGGGGCATGGTTTTGCCGGGTTTGACGTCCGCGGCTGCGGGAGCCGATTGCGACTTGCGGTCACGGCTGCGGTAGTAGCCGTGATAATAATAATTGTAATAGTAGTAAGGGTTGTCGGCCGTGATGCCGTTCAACACCACGCCGAAGATGCGGGCACCCCGCTGCTGCACCGCGTTGAGAGCGTTGCGCGCGAAACGCATGGAGGTCTTGCCCGCCCGCACCACAAACAACAGGCCGTCGGCATGGCCCGCCAGGGCGAAGGTGTCGTCAATCGCGGTCAGCGGCGGGCAGTCGAATACGATGAAGTCAAATTGCTGCCGGGCTTCGCGGATAAATTGGGCGGTGATGGGGCCAATGAGCAGCTCGCCGGGGTTGCCGGGCAGCCGGCCGGTGGTCACCAGTTTGAGCTGGGCCACGGGGGTGTCCTTGACCACATCCAGCCAGTGCACCTCGCCCCCCAGCACCTCGGCCAGCCCCTGGTCGCGCTCCAGTCCAAAGAAGCCGTTGACGTTGCCACGGCGCAAATCCGCATCCACCACGAGCACGCGGTTGCCCGCCAGCGCGAGGGTGATGGCATAATTGACCGAGAAGGTGGTCTTCCCGTCGCCCGGCACGGCGCTGGTGATGAGTTGCAACTGTTTTTGCGGGCTTTCCACTCCGAGCATGATGCCCGAGCGCACCACGCGGATGGATTCCGCAAACATGCTGTGCTCCTCCATCTGAGTAATGAGAATGCGCTGTTTGGACTGTTTGCCCGTCAGCAGCGGCACCTGCCCCAAGATGGGCAGCCCCAGCTCGGCCTCAATGTCCTCGGCCAGTTCCAGCCGGTCATCCAGTTTGTCCAGCAAGTAGATGATGCCGCAGCCGGCCGCCAGCCCCAGCAGCAGCCCCATGAGAATGATTTTCTTCCGGTTGGGGCTGATGGGCAGGGGCGAGCCAATGCCTTCTTCCAGGATGGCCAGCTCCTTGTCGCCCCGCGTATTGCTGGCCTCAAGGGCGCGCGCCTTGCGCCGCAGGCTTTCCAGTTCATTCTTGATGTCGTTTTCGTCGCTCTTGAGCCGGTCAAATTGGTTCTGGATGTTGCGCGACTCAAACACCTGCTTGCGCAGGTCTTCAATCAAGGGCTTGTAACTTTCCTCGTCGCGCTTGAGCGACTCGATGCGAGCGAGGCGTTTGTCTTCAATCAAATCCAACTGGTACTGCATCTCGCGCTTGAGCTTGTCCACCTCCGCCAGCAGGTTTTTCATGAAGGGATGCTGCGGCTTGAGGGTGGCGGAGTACTTTTTAACCTCGTCCTCCTTGCTCAGGAGCCGGAATTCCAGCTCGGCGTATTTGCTTTCGCTCAACAACCGCTCCAACGTGTCGCCGCTTTGCGGGGTGGGGTTGGAGGAGTCGGCCGTCGAGCGCTCGGGCAGGCGGCGCGTTTCCACCATGCCGCCCTTCAACAAATCCCGGCTGGACTTGTTCTCCAGGCGCTGGCGGAGGGTTTGGACGGCCGTCATTTCGTCCAGCAGCTTGTCCAGTCGCTGCTGGGCGGCGTCGGCGGTCTCCTTGACGCTGGCGATGTTGTGCTTGACCTGGAAGGCCAGCAGGTCCTGGCGGGCTTTCTCCAGCTTGCGCTCGTAGCGCTCAATTTCCCGCTGGGTCTCGGCCAGACTCAAATCCACCGTGCTGGCGGTCAGCTCCTCCTTGAAGCTCATGAATTCCCGCGCCCAGTGCAGGGCGTACTGCTGGGCAAACAGGAAGTTGGTGGCATCCACGGTGATCAGGAAGAAGCCCAATCCCTTGGTGGCGCTGGCACTCACCGGGCCGCTCATGCCGGCCAGACGTTCATCGGCGCGGATTTTGGCCAGCACCCGCTCCAGCACCTTGGTGCTTTCGAGGTATTGCAGGTGGGTGTCGTAGAAACTGTTGATGTCCACCAGCACGGCCGCCTTGTTGTCGAAGGGCGTCACCACCCGCGAAGCGATGCCAATCTTGGAAATGGCCCGGTAGATTTTGGGCTGGTTATAGGCCCGGTGCGCCGCAATGCCCACGCCCAGCGCCACGGTGAGCAGCAAAATAAACCACCGCCGCGCCAGCATCTTGATGTACCGCCGCAACCGAAAATACAGGTTGATGCGGTCCATCAGGGGCGTGTCAAAACTGTCCGCGCTGCGGACTTCCGCGGTGGCGTTTTCGCTCATGGTGTGCCTCAGCCCCCGAAGTTAAAGGTGCGCTCCGGCACGTCAATGATGTCCCCGGGCTGCAAAATGACATTGTTGGCGCGGTTGCCCCGCTTGATCTCCTCCAGGTCAATGATGCGCGTCTCGGTCTTCTGCGTGGCCGGGTTCACGCGAATCAGTTTGACCTTGCGCAAATTGGCCCACTCGTTGACGCCCACCTGAAACACCGCCTCGAAGATGCGTTTCTCCTCCCCGGGCACCAGTTGCAGCATGTTGCCGCGGGTGCCCCGCCCGATGAACAACACCTGCCCAAACCGCGGCGTGGTCTCCTTCAATTCGAGCTTCACCTTGGCATCGTGATAATAATCCGCATCCAGCCGTCGTTTGATCTCGGCCGCCGTCTCCGCCAGGGTTCGGCCGGCCACATTGAGGGTGATGGACAGGTCGGAGCCGCGCGTCACGCGGAAGGTGGCATTGCCCAGGGCGTTCACGGTAATCGTGTCCGGCTCGGCCCCCTTCACCGGGTCATCCTCAATCCAATACAGCAGCTTGTCGCCCACCCCCAGGCGAAAATCGTCCCCCGGGCGCACCGGCGCATTGGTGGCGACTGCGGCCGGCGCGTTGGAGGCCCCGCTCTGGGCCAGGAGATGTCCCGCCATCACGCCCAGCAGCAGCATGGCCCGCATGGCCTGTCGTCCATTCATGCGCATAAATTAAAATCGCTTTTGCAATTCCAGTGTCAACCGGTTTTGGGTGTAATCCCGCTCCGCAATGGCCGAGTCCTTCAGCGCAAAGCTGTAGGCCAGCGTGGCATTCCAGGTCTTGGTCAGCCAATAATTCAGGCCCACATAGGTCATGTAACGATCCCCGCTGTCCCCGCCCACATTCGAGGCCTGGTAGTGCTCATAGGAGAAGATCGTGTTCAGGCTCAGGGCGCGGTTGAGCTGCCAGGAGAAACCATGCTGCAGGCTGTACATCTCGGTGTAGTTGCTGCCAAAGCCCAACCCGGCCGTGCGGCCCACCCGCAGGTTCTGGTTCATGCGCCGGTTGATCCGGTGCCGCACCCCCAACTGAAACACCACTCCCTGGAAGTCCGAGCTGTCCGCAATCCGGTTGTTGGTGTCATAGGTGGCCAGGCTGTAGGCCACCGAGGCATCCACCAGAATGAACCGCGTGGCCTCCCACGTCACAAAGGGGCCGATGGTGTAGGTCGTGCCATCGTTCTGGAAACTGTCCCGGTAAAACGTCATCGCGTAGGCGTTGTTCAAGCCCAGCATCAGCCGCGAACTGGCCTGGTACATCGTGCCCAGGCTGAAGGTGTGCTGGTCATAATCCAGCTCCAGGTATTCGCTGGTCAGGCTGCGGTCCAGCGTGTGGCTGTACCCGCCCACAAAACCCCACTGCCGGAAGGGCCGCCACTCGGCAATCACCCCGGCCAGATTGTGCAGGCGGCGGAAGTTGATAAAGTCGCGTCCGCTCACGCCGCTGATTTCCGGCCGCGAGACCGGATCGGCCTGCACGCTGATGTTGTCGTAAAAATTGAGGCTCAAATCGTTGATGAACACCCGGTAGTCCATGCGCGAGTTGGGGGCCAACATCAGCGAGCTGATGCCCGGGCTGTTCAGATACCAGCGATAGCCCACCCCCAAATCGAGCTGCAGCAGGTTGTTTTTGCTCACCGGATACATGAATCCCACCCCGAGGTTGGGGGCGATGCTGAAGTCGCTGCGGGGATTGGTTTCCGAGAGATTGATATTGTCGTTGTACTCGAATTGCGTGCTGGCATGCACCCGGGCAATCATCTTGCCCCACTTGAGGTTGTAGGCGCTCGTCTCCGGCGTGCTATAAGCGGGATACGGCAGCGTCTGCATGATGTAACCCCGCCCCGTTTGCGCGGACACCCCCCCCAGGCTGGCGGCCAGGGCTAGCACGGCGCCCAGCCATCGGCTGGGGGTACTTCGGTTGCGGGTGACTGCTGTTACTTCGGGCGCCACGGTGCTTCAGGGACTTCGGGGTTATTTGCCGCCAACAACCGAAGCGCCTGGCTGGGGCACGCGCGACGGATCAATCATGTTGTTGGGGTGGCCAAAGGTGTTCAAGGAGGCCGCCCCCACCGGCAACAGGTTCGGTTGCACGGCAGAACCAAAGACTGTGCCGCCCCCCACGCCCGCCTGCTCGTAGAACACCACGCTGCCCATCAGCCGCGAGGGCAGCGCCCCTCCCTGGGTGGTGATGACCGTGATCATGCCCCCCGGATTCACCTGCGGGGCATACCCTTCCGGGGTTTGAAATACCACTGGCGCGCTGTTGGCCGGGTTGGCGGTGCCATAAAACACGCCGGTCTTGCTGTCGTAAATCACTCCCAGGCCGTCCCCCTCGCCCATCCGCACCTGCCAGTCTTTCAAAGGCCGCAAATCAATTTGATAAGCGCTGCTGACCGACTGGATTTCAATCAGGCCGGTGTCAGTGTAGTTGACCGCCAACTGGCTGTCATTGTCCCCCCGCAACACCTGCCGGGTCTTGGGGGCCACCTTGAAATCGCCCGCCGTCCCGCTGATGCGCAATTCGCCGCCGTCGTCCCAGTTCATGGTAATCGAATTGAACGGCGCGTTGGGACTGGCCGCCACCACGCCGCTGCGGAAGGTGGCGCTGCTCTCGCTCCCAATCCGGGTGATCTGGCGGGAAATGGGATTGAAGAAATCCACCGGCCCATCCGCCGAGGCCACGAAGGTGGAGCAGTTCTGTACATTAATATACTGGAAGGTGGTGCCGCCGGGCACACTGGCCGAGAACCGGTTGGCAATCCGCACCAGCACCTCGCGCGCCGTGGGAAAAAGATTGGTGGCCGTCGTGTTAGCGGTGTCCACCGCCCCCTTGTCCAGATTCCACAGGGAGCCCAGGCTTTGCTCGGAAATCAGAAACGCGCTCCAGCAATCAAAACCCGCCACCCACACCCGGCACATGCCTTTGCGCAGCCGCCATTCCACCACACGCGAGCCAGGATTCTGCGCCAGCTCCAGTTGCGTGCCGTTGGGCAGTTCCACCACCTGCGGCGTCTGGGCGTTGAGGGTGTAGCGCTGTTTGCCGATGTAAATTTCCACCGCGCTGTCCGCCTTGCCGCCCATCGCCACTTCCAGCAAGGGTGTGAGCCGTTGCAGGCGCCCCGCCGACTTGCCATTGGCCGATGTGCGCTGCAACGGCCCTCCCACCATGGGGGGCACAAACGGGGACAACTCCCGGCTCAAGCCGTCGGCATCCGTGGCCGTAATCCGTCCCCGGCCCGCCAGGTAGTAAGAACCATCCTTGAACAGATCAAACCGTGCGCTGGACGCCCCGCGCAGGACGGCCCTGGCGCCATCGGGCAGATTTAAGGTCACCTCGCCAGTATTCTCGCTGGGGGTCTGCGCGTCCAACCATTGCATTTTGGGGTTCGGTCGCACCTGCAACGCCTGCCCCTTGGGCAACTGCGCCGTCCAATCCTTGAAACCTTCCACCTCCAGCACCACGTCCCGCTCGGCCGCCGTCACGCTGGCCATGCCCTCCGCCCCGGGGGGGGTTACTTGAACACCATTGATTAAAACCCCGGCTGCCAAATCCTTCAGGGGCATGGACGCCTTGCCATCCAGGCTGACCCGCCATCCCTCCGCGGCCGGCAGCAACCGGACGATGGCCTGGGAATGGGTCTGGGCGACCAGAGGAGCAGCCAGCAGGAGCGTGAGCAGAAATGCAACAAGGCTGCTATTCCGGCCTGGATCGAGGCAGTGGAGCGGGCGCATTTTAATAAATATTAAACTATTCACGTACGTTTATACACCACCGGGGCCGCGTTGCCAACCCCAGGTTGTGGGCGAGTAGAAGGCAGGCTTGCTACTCCAGCCGCCGATAAAGTGCCACAAGGACACACC
Source organism: Verrucomicrobiia bacterium (assembly GCA_026414565.1). NCBI lineage: Bacteria > Pseudomonadati > Verrucomicrobiota > Verrucomicrobiia > Verrucomicrobiia bacterium. The sequence goes on along the minus strand of JAOAIT010000007.1, from coordinate 124,388 downwards.
AATCGCAACTTTGAGAAAGCAATTTCCAAGCCAAAGTCATTTCTCCAAGGCAAGCCCCCCGAAAAAAGGCTATTTCCCGACGGCCAGAGCGCCTCGGAGGGCCCCATTTATTACGCGCCCGGCCCGCCCAGGCCCCGTCTCCCCTGCCCGGGCAAACTGGCCGCCCTCCACACGCGGGGCGTACTTCCGAAAACATTCCCACAAGCAGACTTGGCAGCGGGGTTTTTCAGGCTTACGCTCTGGCTCGCTGAATTATGCAACCTCCCAAAACCCTGCAAGTTTCGTGCGTCCAACTGCATTGGGCCAAACCGCTGGAGTACAATTTGGAGCGCATCCTCCATTATCTGAAGGCCGCGGCGGCGGCCGGCAGCCGGGTGGTCCTGTTTCCGGAGGCGTGTCTGACCAGTTACTATTTCCCTTATGCGATTACCCTGCGTCCGGCGCAGGTGGAGGCGGCCCTGGAAACCGTCTGCCAGGCGGTGCGGCAGGCGGGTCTCTGGGCCATCGTGGGCACCCTGAAAAAAGCGGGGGCGCGCTATCTGAATCTGGCCCACGTGATCAACCCGGAGGGACGCATCACCTATGAATATGCCAAGGTCAACATGGCCGGGCGTGATGAAAAGAAATACTGCCGGGGCGGAAACAAACTGGCGCTGTTTCAACTGGACGGCCTCTGGTGCACGCTGGTGATCTGCCGGGATGGACGACACCCGGAGTTGTACCGCCTGCCGGCCATGGCGGGAGCGCAGATTCTCTTTCATCCTTCGTGCAGCTCGGACGAAATCGAGGCGGTGACGTGGAAGCGCACCTCGGGACGGGCGCAACAGCCCGTGGGCCCCAACACCAAAATCTTTCATTGCGTGGCCAACACGGTGGGGGAATCGCCGGATGGTTTGCAGACATCAAGCGGGGATTCGTTCATTCGTGAACCCCACGGCCTGCCGCTGGCCCAGGCCGGATGGTATCAGGAGGAAATGATCACCGCCACGCTGGATCTGGCGCGGGCGGACCGGGCGTATGTGCTGGACAGCCTGTGCCATCCGCCGTTTTTGCGCCGGCACTGGCAGCGCATGCTGCGTGAAGTCAAGGCGCGCGCGGGTCTGCCGCCGCGGTGAAGCCGGAAAACGCGGCCCTAGGCTTGGGCCTTGGGGCGGAGCAGGATGGCCTTCTTGTCGGTGCCCTCGACCTCGACGGATCTGGTCTCAATGCGCGGATCGTTTTTCAGCGCGTTGTGAACGATCCGGCGATCAAAGGCATTCATCGGCTCCAGCTCCACCACATCGCCCCAGCGATGCACTTTTTCCGCCGCGGCGAGCGCCTTTTTGACCAGGGCTTCGCGGGCCTGGCTGCGGTAACCCGCGACATCCACGGTGACCTTGGGCGCGTGCGGATCTTGCTGGAAAATCAGCCGGTTGGTCAGGTATTGGAGGCTGGAGAGGGTTTGCCCCTGCCGTCCAATGAGCCGGCCGGAATCGTCCGTTTTGACGTCCAGCAGCAGGCCGTCGTCGAGCTGATGTTCCTCGACGGTGGCCTCGAAGCCCAGGGTTTGAAGCAGGGTTTCCAGGATGAGTTTGGGTTGTGCAGGCATAAGCAAAGGGAGCGCGCCGGCCGGCTTCAGGGTTTGCGGCGCCCGGGCGCCGCCGGCGCCGGCGCGGGGGTGGACGGTTGATTTTTCGCGTCCTGGGTCTTGGTGATTTTGGTCTGCACGATCGTGAGGATGTTCTGCACCGTCCAATACAAAGTCAAGCCGGAGGACATGTTATAAAGCACAAAGAGGAAGATCAGCGGCATGTATTGCATGATCTTCTGCTGGGTGGGATCCATTCCCGGCGAGGGCGGCGTCAGTTTGGCCTGCCAGAACATCGTGGCGCCCATGATCAGCGGCAGCGGGTTGATGGGGAAGCCCGCCAGCGTGGCCACAGTGTCCGGCACCGACAAATCCCACGCCCACAGAAAGGAGGCGCCGCGCAGCTCAATGGCGCTCTGGATCATGAAATAAAACCCGAAAAACACCGGAATCTGAATGAGCATCGGCAGGCAGCCGCCCAACGGGCTGACCTTGTGCTCCTTCATGAATTCCATCATCTTCCGGTTCATCTTCTGCGGGTCATCCTTGTATTTTTCCCGGATCTTGTTCATCTCCGGCTGCAGCTCGGCCAGCCGTTTCATGGAGCGGGTGCTGGCCTTGGTGAGCGGCCAGAAAAGCAGCTTGATGATGATGGTAATGACGATGATGGCCAGGCCGTAGGGCAGCTTGAAGGCGTCATGCAGCCCGTTCATGGAGAGCAGCAGCACCTTGGAGAAGAACCCGAAGAACCCGTTGAACTTCATCAGGTGGTCCAGGTCATTCTTCATCTGCTCGGCCAGCCGGGCCAGGCCGTTGTACTCCTTCGGGCCGACATAGAGCGTGATGTGATGCACCACCGAGGTGCCCGGCTCCACCGTCTGGCCGCGAAAGACCAGCGCGGCCTCAAACCCGGTGTTCTTTACGGGGTCTTTTTCCCCCAACGGCAGGTCCACCTTGCGCGCCACGGCCTCGGCGGCCGGCTGGGCCGGAATGGCGGCCAGGGCAAAGAAACGGTTGTGGGCTGCCACCCAGGTGACCGGCTCGCCCTCGGAGCGATAGACCAGCCGCGGCGTGCCGGGAAAACAGCCCAGCGTGCGGTTGGCAAACCAGCCCTCGTCCAGGTGCTTGGTGCGTTTGGGATCCCGCACAAACACGCCCAACTGCATCACCTCCTCCCGGGAATGCACCAGGGACGCCGTGCCCGCCAGCACTTCATGCGTGGGCAGTATGGCCGGCTGAGGGCCGCGGTTTTCAATGCGCACCAGGGCCTTGACCAGGTAATTGGTGGAAGGCAGGAATTCCTTGACGATGTGCAGGCCGTTGCTGAGGGTTTTTTCGGCGCGCACCCCCGGCCCCACGCGCTGCAGCTCGTAAATGCCGTCCTCCTCGAGCGCGGGATGCCCGCCCAGCGCCAGCACCGGCGCCAGCGCGCCGCGATTCAACACCACGCCCGGCTCCTGGGCCTGTTCACCTTTCTTGCGGCGGATGGTTTGCGGATATTTCTTCGGGTCCAGCTCGATGGCCTTCAACCCGCCGCCGTGCGAGGTGAAGATGTAGGTGATACCCTCATGCACCAGGCGCTCGAGCTTTTCCGGCGCCTCCGGCCCGGGCTTCGGCCGCGGGGGCAGATTGGTGGGCGCCGCGGATAAAAAGGCCGAGGGTGGGGCCGAGGTTGCGACGGTCACCCCATGGGTCTGGCTGGCGCGGCTGACGGCATTGGTCTGCTCCGGCAGCGGCTTGGGCGGGTAAATCAGATTGACCAGCGGATACCACGCCACCAGCAGAAGAAACGAAACAATGAGAACAATGACAGCTTTGCGATCCATGCTTTAAGCTTTCCCACTCGCGGCCGGCCGGCCGACAGGCGGCACCGGATCCAGCCCCGCCCCGCCCCATGGATGACACCGGCACACGCGCCGCAACGCCAGCCAGCCGCCGCGGGCCGCCCCATGCTGCTCCACCGCCCGCAGGGCATATTCGGAGCAGGTGGGCGTAAAACGGCAGCCACAGGCCGGCCCCAACAACGCATGCAGCAGGGGCGACATCACGGCGCGATACAGCCGGATGCCCCCGCACACGATGGCCTGGGCCAGGTTCACAAGTCTTTCAACAAACGGGCCAGGCGGAGGGCCTGCATAAAATCGGCCTCCACCTGCCCAAAAGATTTGGTGGCCAGCGACGGCCGCGCCACCAGCACCATGTGCACCGGCTGGCGCAGATCGTTTTGATGCCGCCGCCATACCTCGCGCATCAGGCGCCGGCCGCGGTTGCGCACCACGGCCTCGCCCAGCGCCCGCGAGGTCACCACCCCCAGCCGGCTGCCGGCGCCCTCCGGAGCGGGCTGCCAGTTCATAATGAGGCAGCCCACCACCAGGCGGCGGCCTTCCTCCCGCAACCGGGCAAACTCACCCGGGCGGCGCAGTCGCCGTTCCCGCGGCAACCCTTGGGACGCGGCTGGAATCATGCCGGCCTCCCGGGGCTTAGACGGGGGTCAAACGCTTGCGCCCCACCCGCCGGCGGTTGGCCAGTACTTTGCGCCCGCTCTTGGAAGAATTGCGGGCCAGAAAACCATGTTGCCGCTTCCGGCGTATTTTCGACGGTTGAAGAGTCCGTTTCATATTTAGTGTTTGCCTTGCCTGCGACGCCCCGCCTCATCCCGCCGATGCCGGACGGCGCCCGCGCCGCAAGCCCATACTATAACATGGAGCCGGCGAGCCTAACAATGAAGATTCTCATGTCAAGCCGCGGAAATGGCCAGCCTGGTGCTGCCGAGGGGCCAAGGGGCCGGTGGCGAGGCCATCAGCCCCACCCGCTCGCCTGGCTTAAACGGGAAAGACGGGAAATTTGTCCGGGGATTCGCCCGAGGTCAACGGCTCCCCCAGGGTTTTGACCCACCGCCGGCTTTTCATCTCGAAGCGCGGCAGCGTGCCCGGAGCCGCCAGCCGCACCGGCACGCGCAAGCCCAGCGCCGTGTGAAAAGCGCAACGCAGGCGTTGGGCCAGGGTTTCGGGATACAAAACTCCGGGCGCCGGTTCAATCTCCACCAGCAGCTCCGGCAGGGCGCCGGACTGCACCAAATGCACCCGATACTCGGCCACGTCCTTGAAGCCCCGGATCAAGTTGTCCACCGCGGCCGGATAAACGTTGACCCCGCGCACAATGACCATGTCATCGGCCCGCCCGATGATGCCGCCTTCCAGCGCCAGCAGATGGCGGCCGCAGGCGCACACGCCCTCGGGCGCCACGCGCACGCGATCCCCGGTGCGGTAGCGGATCGCCGGAGAGCCCACCCGGTTCAGGGTGGTCAACACCAGCTCGCCCTCGGTCACGCCGGGCTGGCCGGTGGCTGGATCCACCACCTCCGCCACAAACAGGTTTTCCATCACGTGCAACACCCCGGGGCGGGCGGGACATTCATACGTCACCGGCCCCGTTTCAGTCATGCCATGATGATCAAAGACACGCGCCCCGTTCCACAAACTGCTCAAACGTGCCCGCACCGCCGGCACGCTGCCGCCGGGCTCCCCCGCCGTGATGATGAGCCGGATGCGGCTGGCGGCAAGGTCCAGACCCGCCGCGCGCGCCTCCTGCCCCAGGTGCAGGGCATAGGTGGGGGTGCAGAGCAGCACCGTGCAATGGTTGTCCAATAACGCCCGCAGGCGGGCTTCGCTGTTCATCGCGCCGCCGGGGAAACAGAAACAACCCAGGCGCTCGGCCGCCTCAAACGCGCTCCAAAAACCGATGAAGGGCCCAAAGGAAAACGCAAAGAAGAGGCGGTCGCGCGGCGTGACCTGCGCCGCGCGGAAAATCTGCGCCCACGCGTCCAGCATGGCCAGCCAGCTTTCGCGGGTGTCGGGCCAGCGCAGCGTGGCGCCGGTGCTGCCGCTGGTCTGATGGCAGCGGAAGTAGTGCTCGGGGGGAAAAGTGAGGTTGGTGCCGTAGGGCGGGGCGGCCTGCTGATCAGCCAGCAACTCGGCCTTGGTGGTGAAAGGCAGCAGTTGCAACAACGCCCGCGCATCCTCCCCGGCTTCGGGCATGTCCAACCCCTCCCACTTGCGCCGGTAAAAAGGATTTTGCGCGCGCGCCAACTGGAGCAAGGCCCGCAGCTTCTCGCACTGGAGGCGTTGCAGCTCCGGCCGCGTCAGGTATTCCGGGAGCGGCTCTTCGGCGGGCAGGGCCATGGCCGGCCAGGCACTCATGGAGCCAGGGGTTTGGCAGCAGAAGACGCCGACGCCGTGGTGGTGACCGCGGGCTTGGCCGGCGCCGGGGCGGGTTTGTACAACGTCACCAGGGCGCCTCCCGTGGCGGCCAGCACAATGCCCAGCAAAAACGGCAGCGGCAATTTTGCCCATCCGCCGGCCGGGGGATGCAACAGCAGCCCCACGACGGCGTTGACAATGGGCGCGCCCGCAAAAACGATGGACATCACCACCGCCGGCGTGCCGCGCGCCCCGAAGGCGAGCAACACCCCCAGCGCGCCTGCCGCCCCCACGACCCCCGCCAGCAGGGACCACGAAAAACCTTTGAGCGGGTAATGCCATGAAGCGCCCTGGGCCATGAGCAGGGCCAGCGGCGCAAGCACGGCAGTGAGAAAATACGCCAGCCCCACACAGAGGAAGGCTTTCATGCGGCCGTGGGCGGGGTCTTGCATGGCCAGTTGGCCGTGGTGCAGAAAGATGCCATACAACCCCCAGCACAGCACCGTCATCAGGGCAAACACCAACCAGGTGGAATCCGTTGAGCTATTCGATTGTGGCATGGACATGGAACAAGGTTAACGACGTGGTTTGGCGCCGGCCGCCCCGGCACGCCCGGGGCTTTCCTCCGGCGGCGCAGCTTCGATGGCCCGCGCAATCACCTCGGGCAGCGGCACCGCTTTAAGGGTGCCGTCCGCGCGATGTTCCACGCAAACCACCGTGATTTCCCCCCGCGCCGCGTCCACTTCGGGCGCCGGCTGCACGCGGCGCAGGGTAAATTGGTAGGTCAGGCTGCGGCGGGTTTTTTTGGCCACCCGCAGGCGGATCTCCACTTCATCCTCAAACCGCAGCGGGGCCAGGAAATCACACCGCGCATGGACCCGCGGCAGCCCCAGGCGGTCATCCCCGCCCGGCCGCGCCACAGAAAAGCCCAGCGAGCGGAAAAACGCATGCTCGGCGCTTTCCATGAAGCGGAAAAAATGGCTGAAGTGCATGATGCCGGCCATGTCGGTCTCGGCAAATTCCACGCGGCGGCGATGAACGAATTCTGAGGGCATGGTGTAACGCATGGCCGGGGCGTCAGACGGCCGCCATTTCGGGCGCCAGGACTTCGCCATACGGCAGCGGTTCAGGCACCTGGGCAAACTCGGCCACGCGTTCAAACAGACGGCTCAAGTCCTTGTTCACGTCGCCGGAGAGGCAGTCGGTGATGTCCCCCTGCACCTCCGGGTATTTGTCGGTCAGATCACGGAAGCTGAAGCCCTCCTGATAGAATGCGTACACCAGCTTGCGCATGTTCTCAATGCCCTGCCGCATCATCTGGCTGTACTCCGCAAATCGCCCGGCCGAGACATCCCCCGCCACCAGCGCCGCGTGCCCGGCGTCGGCTGCGAGCATGCCGCTCTTGAGCGCAAGCATGACCCCGGAGGAAAACACCGGATCCAGAAAACCGAAGGCATCCCCCAGCATCACCAGCCCGTCCACCGCGCAATAACGCGAGCGATAGGAGAATTCATTGGTCAGATAGTAGGGCCCCACCTGCCGGCCCTTGCTGAGCTGCTCGGCAATCCAGGCGTTGTTCTGGATTTCGCGCTGAAACATCTTCTCCGGCTCGCGCACGCCGTCGCGGGTGAGGTACGGCCCCTCGGCCACCGCGCCCACGCTGATGCGGTCCCCGTGCAGCGGGATGTACCAGAACCATCCTTTCTGGGGCAGAAACGCCACCGTGGTGGCGCCGGCGTCAATGCCCTCCGGGCGCGGGATGCCCTCATAATACGTCCACACCGCAAACTTTTTCAGGTACGGATCGCGCACGCGCCAGTTGAAGCGCCCGGCCGCCAGGGCGTCGCGCCCGGTGGCATCCAGAGTGAGCCGCGCGCGCACGGTGTATTCCCGGCCGTCCGGTCCGGCGGCGCGCACGCCCACCACGCGCTCCCCTTCGCGGAGCAGATCCAGCACGGTGGTTTGCTCCCGCACCTCCGCCCCCCGCGCGCGGGCGTTGTTCATGAGCAACAAATCAAACTCGCTGCGCAACACCTGCCACGTCTGCGCCACGTCCGCGTCGTAACGGGTGAAGAAGTAAAACGGCTGCGCGGCCTTGCCGGAGGTGCTGATGAACTGCACGCTGTATTTCTTGACGAAGGCCGACTGGCGCATCGCCGGAATCAGCCCCAGCCGTTGCAGCGGGTAAAAGGTGAACGGCAGCAGCGACTCGCCAATGTGGTAGCGCGGAAATTTCTCGCGTTCGAGCACCAGCACGCGATGCCCATATTCCGCCAGCAGCGCCGCCGCGGTGGAGCCAGCGGGACCGGCGCCCACCACCAACGCATCGTAAGTGGTTTCCGTTTTCATAGGGACTTCTCCTCCGTCATCCATTGCCCAAACTGGGCGCTATAATCCACCGGCAGCGGGCCCGGGGTCCGCTCCGCCACCGGGGAAAGTATCTCCAGCACGTCAGCCAGCAGCCGGTGCTCGCTGTTTAACAGCAAATTGCGCCGCCCATGGTAGGCTTCCGGCGCCGGGCGGATGCCCAACTGCGCCTCCAGATAGGGATGCGGCGCCAGCCGGTAAAACTCCTGGGGCCGGCACACACAGGGCTGCTCGTGATCCTGCAACAGCCGTCCCAGCGGCAGCCGCTCCGACAGAATCTCCTCCTGCACCGCCGGTGGGAAGGCGTTTAAGCGCACGCAGATCACCCCATATTCCACCGGCACCCCCGCCGCCGTGAGCAGCAACACCTCGCGCACGTAAAACGGCCCGTGCCGTTCCCGGCGCAGCGGGCGCAGGGCCAGCCGCGTTTGATAAAACCGCTCCAGGGTGGAGGTCATGTCCTGCCCGTGCGCCAGCAACTGCCGATACGGCGCGGGCAGTGCCGCCGGCGGCACAGCTTGCGGCCGCGGAAACTCCACCCCCTGCTGCTGCCCAAACCACCGCCACCATTCCAAGGCCGTGACCGGCCCGCGCTTCCACGCGGCCGTATCGGGGAGGACTGGCGGATGGTTTAGCAGGGCAGGCATATCAAAGCGGCTTCAGGCATAACGCACCTGCCGGTGCTCCGGCAGGAAAAACTCGTGAATCAGGCGGTCCACCTGCAACAGGCCGTCGCGGTTGAAACGCAGTTCATCGCCGTCCGGCGCCCGCTCCAGGAACCCCCATCCCTCCAGGCGTTGCAAGGCTTCCACGAAGGCCGCCGCAATGTCCACCCCGTACTTCTGCTGAAAATAACTGCGGCGCACCCGTCCCAGCTTAAATTGCAACACCAGCTCGCGAATGAGCCGTTCCTGCGACGTAGGCGTCAAGGCCCGGTAGATGGGCAGCTCGCCGGCGTCCAGCCGGGCCAGATACGGCTCGAAATCGTGCAGGTTTTGAAAATGGGTCCCGCCAATGTGCGAGAAGGAGGCCACCCCCAGCGCCAGCATGTCCGCCCCCTGCCAGAGGGCATCGCGGTAAATGAAGCGCGTGCGCGCGGGCTCGCGGACGGCCGTGTACGCGCTGGCCACGGTGTACCCCGCGGCCTCCAGCTCGGCAAAAGCGTACTTGACCCACGCCCGTTTGGTTTCCCAATCAGCCACCGGCGCCACCAGTTTGCCCTCGGCCTTCATGCGCTGGTAAATGGTGGTGTTGTAGGGTATTTCCATCTGATAGATGGTCACACTGTCGGGCGCCAGCTCGAGGGTGCGCCGCACGCACTGCCGCCAGTTTTCCTCCGTCTCCTCCACCATGCCGGCAATCAGATCAATGTTGATCTGCGGAAAACCGATCTGCCGCGCGTACCGGTAGGCGCGTTCAATTTCCCGGGACCGATGCGCCCGGCCGTTGATCTCCAAAATGTGATCATCGAAATTCTCAATGCCCAGGCTCAGCCGCGTGACGCCCAGCTCACGGATGGCTGCCAGCTTGTGATCCGTCAGCGTCCCCGGCTCACATTCGAAGGTCACCTCCTGCACTTCGTCCCACGGCAGCAGCCGCTGCAAATGGCCCACCAGATGCCGCAACTGCTCCACCGACAGGTAGGAAGGGGTGCCGCCGCCGAAATAAACAAACAACGGTTTGCGGCCGCCAACGAAAGGCTGGCGGGCGTACAGCTCCAGCTCCCGCCCCACCGCGTCCAGATAGTGCCGGATTTCGGCAGAATCCTTGTCTGTGTACACCTTGAAATAACAGAAGTGGCACCGCTTGCGGCAAAACGGGATGTGCACATACAACCCCAGCGGCGTGCCGGGCTGCGGGGGACGGCCAATGGCCGCCAGCGCCTCGGCCACCCGCTCCGGCTTCCAGCACGAGAAGGGTGGATAATTCGAAACAAAATAGTTGCCGGCCGTCGTCGCCTTTTCCAACGGCGGCGCAGCCGGGCGCGCGGGGGCGGCAATCGTCGTATTCATAGGACCATGCCGTGCCGTCCGGCCCCGCTCCGGCTGGGCGGTACCGCGAGGCATTTATCTGTTCTGCTAATAGCCATCATTACCCCAATTATTACCTATGCGTACGGATTCCGCAAAAAAAGTTTGCGCAGAAAAGCCCCGAGAATCCCGGCCCCCCTTTGGAAGGCAGTGCGTCACCCCCCCCGGCACGCAAAAAGCCCCTGGTTGAAGTCGCGCGCCCAGGCCGGAAGCCAAGGCATGCAAAGGTTCAAAGCCGGAAGTGGGACTAACTCAATACACGTACACCGGCGCGTACACCGGCCCCAGGCCGTGCTTTTCCAGCAGCTCGCCAAACCGCGCCAGGCCGGCCTTTTCGTCGCTGCCCAGGTGATAGTGCAGATGCCAGGTCAGGTAATCCTTGCGGAAGTTGTAATTGAACTCGGTGCGGCTGGTGATGATGTAATCCAGCGTTTCCATGCCGAACGCCCTGGCTTCGCGCAGGAGGCGGCGCAGGCGCTCATTTTCCACCCCCCGCCGCAGCGCCCAGACGGCGTACACAAACGGCTTGCCCGTCAGCTCCATCCATGCGGCGCCCAAATCCCAGATTTGATGCTCATGCGGCCCCAGCAAAAACTCCAGCGCGGCATCGCCAATCAGCAATACCGCCTCCTTATGGGCGGCGGCCGCATAGTCCGCCAACGGCACAAAGGCGGGCCGCAATCCCCGCTCCGCCAGCAGCACCTTGAGCAGGTTGACGCTGGTCAGCGAGGCCGGATCGCAATGCACCTCCCGCACCTCCTCCAGGGGCACCCGATGCGCCAGCAGCACACTCAACACCTCGCCCAGCGAGGCAATCGCAATCCCGTCCAGCACATCATAACGCCCGGTCAACAGCACTTCGGTGACGCTGACCAAAGCCGCGTCCAGCTCCTCGCGCCGCAGCATTTCCGCCAGTTTGGCGGGCGTGGCGTAAATCACCTGCTCCTCCAGCCCCCGCGTCAACGGCACGCCGTTGAGATAGGGCACCGTGCCCACGCGAAAAGGGGCCAGGGAGTTTTCCAGTCCGGCCTCCCGTTGAAGCTGCTCGGCGCGGTGAATGCGCTCCTCGCGGTGAATCAACTCTTCCAGCGTCTCACGCGGCGCCAGGCGCAGCCGGGGAATGGGAGCATCGCCGCTCATGGTTCAGGCCGTGGCCAGATTGTTTTGCAGAATCGAGGCTGCCGCCGCCGTGGGCGTGACCACCCGCGGCGTGGGGCCGTCCCACACTTTGAGGGGCTGATAAAACGTGTCGCGCTGCACCGGCACCAGCCCGGCCTCGCGGATTGCCTTGACCATGGCCAGCTCGGTTTGCAACTGCGGCGTCTTGGCGCCCGCCATGCGAAAAATGTGCTCCTCTACGATGGTGCCGTGCAGATCATCCGCGCCGTAGCTCAACGCCAGTTGCGCCAGTTTCAACCCCAGCCCCACCCAGTAGGCGGTCAGGTGGGGGATGTTGTCCAGATACAGCCGGCTCACCGCCATGGTCCGCAGAGTATCAAATCCCGACGGCGGATGCGCCACCGGGATGGCGTTGTTTTCCGGCTGATAGGGCAGCGGGATGAAGCCGCAGAATCCGCCGGTTTCGTCCTGCAACGCCCGCAACTGCCGCAGGTGATCCACCCGGTCCTCCAACGTTTCCACGTGCCCATACAACATGGTGCAGGTGCTCCGCCCCCCCATCCGGTGCCAGGTGCGATGCACATGCAGGTAATCCGCCGCCGGCTCCTTGCCCCGGGCGATGGCCTCGCGCACGGCGGGCCGGAAAATCTCCGCGCCTCCGCCGGTCAGGGAGTCCAAGCCGGCGGCTTTCAAATCTTCGAGCACTTTTTCCATCGGTTTTTTGGCGAGCATGGCCAGATGCAACACCTCGATGGCGGTAAAACATTTGAGGTGCAGCCGCGGGTCCAGCGCCTTGAGCGCGCGCAACATTTCCAGGTAATAACTGTAGGGCAGGCTCGGATGCAGCCCCCCCACGATATGCAGCTCGGTGATGCCCAGGCCCAGCGCCTCCCGCGCCTTGGCCACGATTTCCTCCACCGTCAGCTCGAAACCGTCGCCGTTGCGTTTCTTGCGGGCAAAGGCGCAAAACTGGCAGGAGAGAATGCAGTAATTCGAGTAATTGATGTAGCGGTTGACGATATAGCTGGCGCGCAGGCCGTTCAACCGCTCCCGCACCTGCGTGGCCAGAGCGGACAAGGCATGCAAGTCACGCGACTGAAAAAGCCGCAGGGCCTCCGCCTCCGTCAGGCGCCGGCCGGCGTCCACCCGCTCTGCAATGTCGCGCAAAGGATGTTGCTTCCACAACCCAATCATCCTTTCTACTCTAGCCCCAAATTGCCCCTTTGCCTATGCCATTGTTGCGGCCGCGCGCGGGGCCGCAGGTCTTAGATTTCACTCCACTGGCCAGGCACGGGCACGGGATAGTAGCCCTGGGCGTTGGCGCGCACCGGTGCCGGGCTGTCGGCAGTGAGTTTATCCACATCCGGATAGAACGAAAAAGTGGAGTTGAGGGCTTCCTCCCACGTGATGATGCGCCCCATGTGCACTGCGGCGCGGCCCATGATGGCCGCGAGGTTGGAGTAGGCCGCCCGCTGCACCTCGTTGTGCGGGCGGTCCTCCCGGATGGCCGTGAGCAGGACGTCCCATTCCGCCTGGTAGGGGCTTTTGGTCTCTTTATCCGGCCGCCACGCGACGTTGTCACCGGTGATGCGCTGGTCCTTATAGACGCGCACGGTGGGGGCGTGAATGTCGCCGCTGAATTGCGCGGCGGCCTTTGTGCCATGCAGGTAAGTCGAAAAATCACTGTGGCATTTGGGCAGATAACGGCCGGTGACAAAGGCCCGGGCGCCATCGGCAAAAGTGTATTCAATGCCGTAGGAGTGCAGGTTCTGGCTGGCGTCGGCCACCCCGGGGGCGCGCCCTCCCACGCCATGGGCACTGATGGGCCAGGCGTCCTTGATCCAGCAACATTCATCCACCTGATGAATCATCAGCTCGATGAAAATGCCGGACGACGCCCAAAAAAACTGGTACGGCCGGCGAATTTGCCACAGCAGCTCGTTTTCCTTGCCGTTGTACGGTCCCATGAGGTAGCCGCTGTCCATGCGATAGGCCCGGATGAGATGAATCTCCCCCAGGTCGCCCCGCCGGATTTTCTCGATGAGCGCCTGGCGGGCGGAGGAATGGCGGCACATGAGGCCGCAGGCAATTTTCAAGTTTTTGGCCGCGGCCGCTTCGCCCGCCTTGAGGATGCGCCGGATGCCCACGGGATCGGCGGCAAACGTTTTCTCCATGAACACATGCATGCCCTTCTGGATGGCATATTCCAGATGTTGCGCCCGAAACGCCGCATGGGTGCATTGCAGCACCACACTGCCGGGACGCAGGCTGTCAATGGCATGGCGGTAGGCGTCGAAACCCACAAACCGGTGATCCGGCGGGACATCCGCCCGCTCGCCAAAGGCCTGGCTCAAGTTGCGGTGGGCGCTGGTGAGCCGGTCTTCAAACAAATCGGCCATCGCCACCAGTTTGGTCGGCCCCGTTGTCGAGCGCAGGGCATCGGCCGCCGCGCCGCTCCCCCGCCCTCCGCAGCCGATGAGGGCCATCTGGATGGTGCTGTCCTCCGCCGCATGCACATGGGGCAGCGCCACGCCGGCCAGCGCGGACACCGCCGCCGCCGTGGTGGTGGTATTCAGAAATTCACGCCGGCTTACGCCGCGTTTCCGGGGAGGGTTGGAGGACGGAGTTTTCATGGCCGCACAGTGCGCTTCACTTTTGCTCATGGCTGTTGGAATTTCGCCCCAAACATGCGCCGCCCCCCGGCGTGTGGCAAGTGGCAAATGCTGATGGGCCGCCGCCCCAGCCTGCATCGCTGGCGGGGAAAGCGCCCGGGGACGGCCCCAGCCCGGCCTTAACTCTCGTTGAATAGTTCTGGCCTTTGGGGCGTCCTCTGGATAGAGTACCGCGACGTTTAATTATGAAAAAATCCATTCTTTTGACCGCGTTGTTGGCGGCGGGCATAGCTTTGCCTGCTGCCGCCCAGGGCAAAAAAGTCCTCGTCGTCACCACCACCACCGGCTTCCGCCACAGCTCCATTCCCGTGGCGGAAAAGGTCATCGGCCAACTGGCCAAGGAAAGCGGCGCCTTTACGGTGGAGTATGTGAGCCAGCCCCCCAACGAACCGCGGGCGCCCAAGCGGCCCGGCAATGACGCCTCCGACGCCGAAAAAGAGAAGTATAAACAGGAGCAGGCCGCCTACGAGGCCGCGCGGAAGGCCTGGAACGAAGAAATGCGGAAAGTGTTGACCAAGCTCAGCCCGCAGAATTTGAAAAACTACGACGCGGTGATCTTTGCCAATACCACGGGCGATCTGCCCATCCCGGACCGGCAGGGCTTCCTGGATTGGATCGCCGCCGGCGGCGGCTTTGTGGGCATGCACAGCGCCACCGACACCTTCCACGGTTTCCGGCCGTTCATCGAGATGATTGGCGGCGAGTTTGAATCCCACGGCGCCCAGGTGAGCGTGGACGCCAACGTCGAAGACCGCGAGTGCTCAGCCTGCCGGCATTTCAAAACGAGCCAGTTCACGGTGTATGACGAAATCTATTTGTTCAAGAGCTATGATCGCACCAAGGTGCACAACCTGCTCTCGCTGAATAATCATCCTAATAACAAAACCCCGGGGTACTATCCGATTTCCTGGAACAAGACCTATGGCAAGGGGCGGGTGTTCTACACCTCCCTGGGGCACCGCGAGGATGTCTGGGACCCGGAATGGAAAGACCGCCGGAATCCGCCGGAAGTGGCGCGGGACTACCAGAAGCACATTCTGGGCGGCATCAAGTGGGCCTTGGGACTGGAAAGCTGTGAACCCAAAACCCAACAGAAGTAAAACGCTTCCCTGCATTCCATGAAAACCTTGTGCACTTTGATCCTGGGGCTGGCTCTGGCCGGCCAGGTTTGGGCCGCCGACGCCGAGGAAGGTTTTGTGCCGCTCTTCAATGGCAAAGACCTCACCGGCTGGAAGCTCCGCAATCCCAACGCCAAGAGTTATTGGACCGTGGAGGACAGCATCCTCAAAAACACCATCAAACAGGGCGATCACGGCGTGGATTTGCTCACGGAAAAGAAGTTCTGGAACTTCACCGTGCGCTTCGAGTACCTGGTGCCCGATGGCTCCAACAGCGGCTTCTACCTCCGGGGACGGCACGAAATCCAAATCCTCGGCGATTACAAAAGCGGCAAGCCCGCCCCCGGCGGCAATGGCGCGCTCTACGCCTTCAAAGCGCCGGATGTCTTTGCCAGCAAACCCGGCAACGAATGGCAGACCTGTGAGGCCACCATCATCGGCAACAAAATCACGGTGATCCTCAACGGCAAGAAAATCCATGACAACGTGGTGTGCGATCGCCCGACGGGCGGCGAAATTGACAACAAGGTCAAGGAACCCGGCCCCATCCTCCTGCAGGGGGATCATGGCACCGTCTGGTTCCGCAACCTGCGCATCAAGGAATTGCCGGCGGAATAAACGTCCCCAGCCTTGCACTTCAGCCTGCCACGCCCGGCCGCCCTCCGGCCGGGCGTTTGGCTTTTGACATTTCACGCTGTGAATACAGCCCTGGGGAGCCTTGGGGTCGGCTTAGGCCGCAGCATGGAGCAGGGGCCAGGGCTGCCGTCCTCCTTGCCGCCCGCCCGGATTGGGCACACTTTTAGCTTCTGAACCGGCGCGGCTCCGGTTTTACTCATACGGCTTATGTTGACACAAGACGACGTGCTCAAGGCGCTGAAAGCGGTGAAATACCCCGGCTACTCGCGCGACATTGTCTCCTTTGGCCTGGTCAAGCACCTGCAGGTCACCCCGGAGGCCGTGGCCGTGCATCTGGAAATGACCTCCGCCCGCCCGGACGTGGCCGCCCAGCTCAAGGCCGACTGCGAGCGCGTGCTGCAACAGCTTCCCGGCATCCGGACCGTTGCCGTGGATGTGCGCATGGCCGGCGGCGGCGGCACCGGTGCGCCGGCCAATCCTTGGGCGGGTCAGGCCCGCGTCCCCGGCATCGAACGCATTGTGGCCGTGGCCAGTGGCAAGGGCGGCGTGGGCAAATCCACCTGCTCCGCCAATCTCGCCTGCGCCCTCCAACGCGAGGGATTGCGGGTGGGCCTGCTGGATTGTGACATCTACGGCCCCACCATCCCCCTGATGATGGGCACCCGCCAGCGCCCCACCATCACTCCGGATGAGAAGCTCCTGCCGCCCGCCGCGCATGGCGTCAAACTCATGTCCATCGGTTTTCTCCTCGATGACGACCAGCCCGTCATTTGGCGCGGCCCGATGATCGTCAAAACCATCCAGCAATTCCTGGTTCAAGTGGAGTGGGGCACGCTGGATTATCTCATCGTGGACCTGCCTCCTGGCACGGGCGACGCCCAGCTCACGCTCTGCCAGACCGTGCCCCTCGATGGCGGCGTGGTGGTCACCACCCCGCAAGAGGCTTCGTTGGGAGTCGTCCGCAAGGGCATCGCCATGTTTGATAAAGTCCATGTCCCCGTGCTCGGCCTCATTGAAAACATGAGCTACTTTCTCGCCCCCGATGGCCGGCGTCTGGAAATCTTTGGGCACGGGGGCGGCCGCCAGGAGGCCCAGCGCAAAGGCCTGCCCTTTTTAGGCGAAATCCCCATTTTCATTGAGATTCGTGAAGGTGGCGATCAAGGCATCCCGGTGGTGGTGGGCCGTCCCGGCACCGCCGCCGCCCAGGCCTTCATCGCCGTGGCCCGGGCCATACACGCCCAGGTGGAACAACGCCGGCAGGCGGCCGCCGGGTAAAACCCACGGCATCCGGCCCGGCCGGGCCTTGCCGCTTCTGCTTGTCCAACAGGATGGCCGGGGGCATGATGCCCCCATGCAACGCTGGATTCTGGCGGTTCTCCTGGCCGCCCTGGCCGGGGCCGGAGTTTCAACCCTCCGGGCCGGGGCCGGCCCGCGGTGGGAGGGCGGCGCCGAGCCGCCGGCGCATGATCCCTCCACCATCATTCAATGTGGCCCGTACTACTGGTTTTTTGCCACCGGCGTGGGGCTGCGCTCGTGGTTTTCCAGCAACCTTGTCTCCTGGCAGGAAGGCCCGCGCGTCTGGCCGCAGATGCCCGCCTGGGTGACCAACATCGTGCCCGGACACCGCGGCCATTTCTGGGCGCCCGATATCATCGCCGTCTCCAACCGCTTTCTGCTTTATTACTCGATTTCAAGCTGGGGGAAAAACCGCTCCGCCATTGCGCTGGCGAGCAACGCCACCCTGGACCCGCAGGACGGGCGTTTTCAGTGGAAAGATGAAGGGGTGGTCCTCGAATCGTTCCCCACCAATGATTTCAACGCCATTGACCCCGCCGTGACCCGCGATGCTGAGGGCCGCTTGTGGATGAGTTTTGGCTCCTTCTGGAGCGGCATCAAGCTGGTGGAATTGGATCCCGCCACCGGCAAACGCCGCGCCCCCCATGCGCCGCTTTATGCGCTCGCCCGCGCCCCGGAAATTGAGGCCCCCTACATCCACCGGCGCGGAGAGTATTATTATTTGTTCGTGAACTGGAACCTGTGCTGCCGCGGCACCAACAGCACTTACAACCTGCGCGTCGGCCGCAGCCCGCGCATCACCGGCCCCTACCGTGACCAGGCGGGGGTGGACATGAATCAGGGCGGCGGCACTTTGCTGCTGGAGAGCCGGGGACACGTTATTGGCCCCGGCCATGCCGGCATCATTACCGTGGGCGGGCGGGACTGGCTGAACTTCCATTTTTATGACGCCCGCCGCCGGGGCACGGCCACGTTGGGCCTGCGCCGCCTGGAATGGGGGGCTGATGGCTGGCCCAGGGTGACCGAGGAAACCCCCAGCGGCGCGGCGCCCCCTCAATAACGCGGGGCGGAGGGATCCACTTCGCGAGACCAGCGGTCAATGCCGCCGGCCAGGTTGCGCAATTTCGCAAAGCCCAAATGCCGCAGTTGGCTGATGGCGCTCAGGCTGCGCAGGCCATGATGGCAGTACACCACGATTTCCTCGTCCTTCCAGTCCGCCAGCTCCGCATGACGCAGCAGCAATTCGCCCAGCGGAATCAGCCGCGCCCCCTCCAGCCGGACAATGGCGTATTCCTCCGGCTCGCGCACATCCAGGAGTTTGGGCGGGTGCGGGGATTGGAGCTGCTCGGCCAGCTCGCGGGGCGTGATTTGCAGTTTCACAGCCGGTGCCGTCAGGCTTGCGCCGAAAGAAAGCGCTCGCATTCGATGGCCGCGGCACAGCCCTGGCCGGCGGCGGTGATGGCCTGGCGATACACGCGATCCACGCAGTCCCCGGCCGCAAAAATCCCCTCCACATTGGTGGCCGTGCCGCGCACCGGCACGATGTATCCCTCGGCGTCCATCTGGATTTTGCCCTTGAAAGCCGCCGTGTTGGGCACATGCCCAATGGCCACAAACACCCCGGCGCATTCCAGCGTTTGCTCGGCGCCAGTCTTGACGTTCTTCAATCGCACGCCGGTCACCTTGTCCTGCGCCACATCCAGAATCTCGGTGATGACCGAGTCCCACACGGGCTGGATTTTGGGGTGGGCCAGGGCGCGCTGGGCCATGATTTTGGAGGCGCGCAATTGATCCCGCCGATGCACCAGATACACCACCGAACCGAAGCGGGTCAGGTACAGCGCCTCCTCACAGGCGGAATCGCCGCCGCCCACCACCACCAGCGGCCGGTGGCGAAACACCGGCAGCGCGCCGTCGCACGTGGCGCAGTAAGTCACCCCTTTCTTTTCCAGCTTGTCCTCACTGGGCAGGCCCAGCCGCCGATGCCCCGCCCCGCTGGCGATGATCACCGAGCGCGCTTCCAGCGTGCCGTCGTCCAGGGTCAGCACAAAGGGCCGGCGGCTCACGTCCAAATCCACCACGCTGGCATAACGCAGACGCGCGCCAAAGCGCTCGGCCTGCTTCTGCATCCGCTCCATCAGCTCAAAACCGTCCACGCCCTCCGGAAACCCCGGATAGTTCTCCACCACGCTGGTGGTGGTCAACAACCCCCCGGGCAGGCTGCCGGTCAAAACCACCGGATTCAAGTTGGCCCGTGCCGTGTAGATGGCTGCCGTCAAACCCGCGCAGCCGGTTCCAATAATCACCACATTTTCCATAAAGCACCTAATATAGCATCAACCGAAGGCAACAGCGCCTCCCAGGGAAATCCGCCCGATAAGCCGCTCCCCAGCGCCGCCGGAGGCGAATTATGATCTCTGCGCCAGGCGCACAAAGTTGCTCAGCAGTTGAAGGCCCACCACCTGGCTTTTTTCCGGATGAAATTGCGTGGCATACACGTTTTGCCAGGCAATGGCCGAGGCGAAGGTTTCGCCATAGCTCGTCCGGCCGGCAATCAGGGAGGCATCCTCCGGTTGCGGGTAATAGCTGTGGACAAAATAGAAATAACTGCCGTCAGGGATGCCCGCAAACAGCGGACAACCGCTTTGCGCCTGCCAGACTTGATTCCACCCGATTTGCGGCACTTTCAACCCCCCGGCGCCGCTCAGGCGCACCACCCTGCCTTTGAACAGCGACAACCCCGCCGCGCAACTGTTGAACTCCTCGCTGCGCTCAAACAACGCCTGATAGCCCACACAAATCCCCAAAAAGGGCCGGCCGCTGGCAATAAACTCCGGCACCGCCGCCAGCAGTTCCTGGCGGCTCAAGGCGTGGATGCAGTCATCAAACGCCCCCACCCCGGGCAGCACCACCGCCCGCGCCTCGCGCATCCCTTCCGGCCGGGTCACCAGCCGGACCTCCGCCCCCACCTTCTGCAGGGCTTTTTCCACGCTCCGGAGATTGCCCGAGCCGTAATCCAATAATGCAATCATCCACCTCATTTAGGCCCAGCAGGGGGAGGGGGGCCAAGGATTTTTTTCAAGCCAACCTGCCCACAGGCGCCACCGCCTGCGCTGCCTTGCCGCCATGAGGTACCGCACCAGCCTCACTTGACGGCCAAGGCCGCTTGCTCGATTCTTAAGGGTGGTGGTTTATGGGCAACGTGCACAGTGGCCATAAAATCTGCATAACTAACTGTAAAACAAATACTTACAAATATATTAGATAACCATATTATATGATTTAATGTTGCAAAATAATAAAAAATACTTATCGGCTTGATAAACCCTAACAAATCTTGTCCTATTAAGACCAAAAAAGTTAAAAAAAAGACAATTTTTGTCTCGACAAATGGCCGGGCATGGACTTTATTACGTTTAGTTTCTTTTATTCTTCTTAGTTGGATTAAGAAGAATTCCTAACCGACCTTCGGCCGGTGGGGTGTCCCCAGGATGACCCGGCGGACGAAGCAACTTGAGCCTTGAAATCGGAATGAACGTGAAAACCGTGCAGTTCAACAACACTGTGCTGCGGGACGGCCATCAATCGCTGGCCGCCACGCGGATGACCACCGCTCAAATGCTGCCCGTGGCCCCGGAGCTGGACGAGCTGGGTTTTGCCGGTCTGGAAACCTGGGGGGGTGCCACCATTGACTCCTGCCTGCGGTATCTCAATGAAAATCCCTTTGACCGGCTGCGGGCGCTGAAAAAGGCCGCGCCCAAAACCCCGCACATCATGTTGCTGCGCGGACAGAACATCGTGCAATATGCCAGTTTTCCGGATGACGTGGTGGAGGCGTTTGTGAACTGCTCCGCCCGGGCGGGGATGGATATCTTTCGGATTTTTGACGCCTTGAACGATGTGCGCAACCTCCGCCATGCCGTGCAATGCGTCATCAAGGCCGGCAAACATGCCCGGGGCGAGATTTGCTACACCACCAGCCCCGTGCACACGCTGGAGGCGTTTGTGCAAATGGGCGTGGAGCTGGAGGCCATGGGCTGCCACTCCATTGGCATCAAGGACATGGCCGGCCTCATCAAGCCGGGGGTGGCGGCCACCCTCATCCGTGAACTGAAGAAACGGGTCAAAATCCCCATCGTGCTCCACAGCCACGATACCGCCGGCCTGGCCGCGGCCTCCTACCTGGCGGCCATTGACGCCGGCGTGGACGCGGTGGAAACCTCCATTGCGCCCTTTGCCAACGGCACCGCGCAGCCCGACACCCTGCGGATGCTGGCGCTGCTCGACGGTCATCCGCGCCGGCCCAGCTTTGATGAAGAGCGCCTCTACAAGTTGCAGGAATACTTCACGGGCGTGTATCAGGAGCTGTCCAAGTTCACCAGCCCCGCCAACGAAAAGGTGGATGCGGACATCCTCACCTACCAGGTGCCGGGCGGTATGCTGAGCAACTTCCGCACCCAGCTCAAGGAACAGGGCATGGCCGACAAGTTCCAGGAAGTGCTCAAAGAAATCCCTTACGTCCGCGCCTGTTTGGGCTATGTTCCTCTGGTGACGCCGACCTCCCAGATCGTGGGCACGCAGGCCATGCTCAACGTCAAGTTCGGGCGCTGGAAGAACATCTCACAGCCGGCCGCGGACATCGCCCTCGGAAAATACGGCAAGACGCCCGGCCCGATTGCGCCGGAGGTGCTGGCCCAGGTGGAGAAGCAAACCGGCAAGAAACCCATCACCGAGCGGCCCGCCGATCTGCTGGATCCGGGCATGCCCAAGTTGCGCGAGCAACTGCGGGCCAAAGGACTGCCGGATACCGATGAGATTGCGGTGCTGTACGCCATGTTCCCGCAACAAGTCGAGGCCCTCTTGAAACCCAAGGCGCCCGCGCCCGTCGCGGCCCCCGCAGCGACGGCCGCTCCGCCGCCCGCGCCCAAGCCTGCGGCCCCGCCGGCACCCGCACCGGCGCCCGCGCCTGTGGCAGCCGCGGCCCCGCGGACCAATGGCCATACCCGGCATTTTGCCATTACCGTGAATGGCGTGCGCCGCATGGTGACCGTGCGCGAAGCGTAACCTGGGTCTCTCCTTAATAAGGTGACTATGGAACAAAAATCCACCCCCACCCCTACCTGGCCGCCGCTGGAGTTCCGGAGCGATTTCCCGCCGCCGTCCTACGCCGACTGGAAGGCAGCCGTGGAAGCCGAGCTGAAAGGGGCGCCTTTCGACAAAAAGATGCTCACCCCCACCTACGAGGGCATCACGCTCCAGCCGTTGTACCGGCGGGAGGACCTCGAAGGGCTGGGCCATGTGGACAGTTTCCCCGGTTTCGCTCCCTATGTGCGCGGCATCCGCGCCGCCGGCTACCGGGCGGAGAGCTGGCAGGTCTCACAGGAATTATACGCGCCGGCGCCCGCCGAGTTCAACCGCCTGGCCCGGGCGGCCCTGGCGCGCGGGTTGACGAGTCTGAACATGGTGGTGGACCATGCCACCCGCAACGGCCAGGACCCGGACCGCGTGCTGGCGCACGAGGATGTGGGCGCAGGTGGCGTCTCCATCGCCACCCTGGAGGACGTGGCCAAAGCCCTGGAGGGGATTGAAGTGGCGCAAGTGCCGTTGTTTGTGCGCACGGGCGCTTCGGCGCTGCCGTTTGCCGCGCTGCTGGCCGCCTGGCGGCGGCGGCAGGGCAAACCCATCAGCGAGCTGAGCGGCTGCATTGAAATGGATCCGCTGGGCATTCTGGCCCACGAAGGCCGGCTGCCGCAGTCCCTGGAGGGGGCCTACCGGGAGATGGCCCTGCTCACCCGCTGGGCCGCCCAACATGCGCCACGCCTCCAGACCATCTGCGTGCACAGCCGCGCCTGGCATGAAAGCGGCGCCAGCGCCGTGCAGGAGCTGGGCCTGGCGCTGGCCGCCGGCGTGGAATACCTCCGCCAGATGCATCAGCGCGGGCTGGACATCAACACCGTGGCCCGCCACCTGCGCTTTGCGCTGACGGTCGGCTCGCACTTCTTCATGGAAATCGCCAAGCTGCGCGCCGCCCGCATGCTCTGGGCCAATGCCGTGGCCGCCCTGGGCGGCTCGGCGGAGGCGCAGCAACTCACCCTGCACGTGCGCACCGCGCACTTTAACAAGAGCAAGCTGGACCCCTACGTCAATCTCCTGCGCACCACCGTGGAGGCCTTCAGCGCCGTGGTGGGGGGCGTGCAAAGCCTGCAGGTGGGCGCGTTTGACGAGGTCATCCGGCCGCCGGATGATTTCTCCCGCCGCCTGGCCCGCAACATCCAGCTCATCCTGCAAAAGGAATGTGATTTGGACAAGGTCATTGACCCCGCCGGCGGCGCTTACTACGTGGAATGGCTGACGCACGAGATCGCCCGCCGCGCCTGGGCGTTCTTCCAGGACATCGAAAAACGCGGTGGCCTGGCCGCCGCCATGCGCCAGGGCTTCCCCCAGGAAGAAGTGGCCAAAACCCGTGCCGCCCGCCTCAAGGCGGTGGCGCAGCGGCGCGACACCCTGGTGGGTGTCAATCAATACGCCAATGTCAAAGAAGAGCCGCTGCCGGTTACGCCGGCCGTGCCGGCCGACTTCCACCGGCAGCGCGCCCGGCAGATTGAGGATTACCGCAGCGGGGCCGATGAAACCCAGAGCACGGCCATTCTCGAACGCCTCAACCGCATTGTGAACGGCGGCGAGGCGGGCGTGGTGGAGGCCGCCATCGAGGCCGCCCTGGCCGGTGCCACGCTGGGGGAAATCACCCGCGCCCTCCGGGCCAATGACACGCCCGAAACCGGGTGGCAGCCGGTGCCCCTGGTGCGCGCCGCGGAAGCCTTCGAGAAATTGCGCGCGGCCATGCGCGCCCACGCCGCGCAGCACGGGCCGCTCAAGGTCTTCCTTGCCAATCTGGGCCCCCTCAAACAGCACAAGGCCCGGGCCGACTTTTGCCGCGCTTTCCTTGAGACGGGCGGCTGGGAAATCATTTACCCCGCCGGCTTCAAGACCCCGGAGGACGCCGCCAGGGCGGCGGTGGAATCCGGCGCGCCGGTCATCGTGATTTGCAGCACGGATGAGACCTATCCGGAGCTGGTGCCGCCGCTGGTGAAGGCGGTGAAAACCGCCGATGCGCGGCGGAAGGTGATCCTGGCCGGTTATCCGCCGGATCAAATTGAGGCGCACAAACAGGCCGGCGTGGATGACTTTGTGCACCTCCGCCTCGAGGCCGCCGCCTTTTTGACTCAATTAGCCAAACAAATGGGAGTTGCTCTGTGAAAACCTTGCCTGATTTCACTCAAGTGCCGTTTCAACCGCCGCAGGCGGCCGTCACCTTTGAACAATGGCAGCAGCAGGTGGAGCGCGAGACGGGGCGCCCGCTCAAGGAGCTGCTCTGGCAGACGATGGAGCAGATCGAGGTGAAACCCCTCTATACGCGCCGCGATCTGGACGCCGCCCTGCACCTGGATTATCTGCCGGGCCTGCCGCCCTTTCTGCGCGGGCCTTACGCCTCCATGTACGTGGTCAAACCGTGGACGGTGCGGCAGTACGCCGGCTTCTCCACCGCCGAGGAAAGCAACGCCTTCTACCGCCGCAACATCGCCGCCGGCCAGCAGGGGCTTTCGGTGGCCTTCGACCTGCCCACCCATCGCGGCTATGACTCCGATCATCCGCGCGCCTTTGCCGATGTGGGCAAGGCCGGCGTGGCCGTCTGCAGCGTGGAGGATGCCAAAATCCTTTTCGACGGCATCCCGCTGGACCGCATCTCGGTCTCCATGACCATGAACGGCGCGGTGCTGCCCATCATGGCCTTTTACATCGTGGCGGCCGAGGAGCAGGGCGTGCCGATGGCACAGCTCTCCGGCACCATTCAAAATGACATCCTCAAGGAGTACCTGGTGCGGAACACCTACATTTATCCGCCCAAGCCCTCGATGCGCATCATCGCGGACATCTTTGCCTTCACGTCCAAAAACATGCCCAAGTTCAACTCCATCTCCATCTCCGGCTATCACATGCAGGAGGCCGGGGCCACGGTGGATTTGGAGCTGGCCTACACCCTGGCCGACGGCCTGGAATATGTGCGCACCGGTTTGCAGGCGGGCATTGACATTGACGCCTTTGCGCCGCGGCTCTCGTTCTTCTGGGCGCAGGGCAAAAATTACTTCATGGAGGTGGCCAAGATGCGCGCGGCGCGCCTGTTGTGGGCCAAACTCATCAAGCAGTTCCACCCCAAAAATCCCAAGTCCATGGCGCTGCGCACGCACTCGCAGACCTCGGGCTGGAGCCTGACGGAACAGGATCCCTTCAACAACGTGGCCCGCACCTGCGTCGAGGCCATGGCCGCCGCCCTGGGACATACGCAATCCCTCCACACCAATTCGCTGGACGAGGCCATTGCGCTGCCGACCGATTTCTCGGCCCGCATCGCCCGCAACACCCAGCTTTTCCTGCAGGAGGAAACCGGCATTTGCAAGGTAATTGATCCCTGGGCCGGCTCCTTCTACGTGGAGGCTCTCACCCAGGCCCTCATGGAAAAGGCCTGGGCGCACCTGCAGGAGATCGAGTCGCTCGGCGGCATGGCCAAGGCCATTGAAACCGGCCTGCCCAAGCTGCGCATCGAGGAGGCCGCCGCCCGCCGGCAGGCGCGCATTGATTCCGGCAAGGAAATCATTGTGGGCGTCAACGCCTACCGCCTGGAACAATCGGAGCCGATCCCCGTGCTGGAGGTGGACAACGCCGCCGTGCGCGAGGCCCAGATCAAACGGCTGGCCCACATCCGCGCCACCCGCAACCAGGCCCGGGTCGAGGCCGCCCTGGCCGCCCTGTCCCGCGCCGCCGAAACCGGCGAGGGCAACCTGCTGGAGCTGGCCATCGAGGCCGCGCGGCATCGCGCCACGCTGGGCGAAATCTCCGCCGCGCTCGAAAAACACTTTGGCCGGCACAAGGCGTTGATCCGCTCCATCTCCGGCGTGTACACCTCCGAGTACGGCCAGCCCGATCAACTGGCCGAGGTGCGCCGGCGCGTCGAAGCCTTTGCCCAGCGCGAAGGCCGGCGGCCGCGCATCCTGGTGGCCAAAATGGGCCAGGACGGCCACGACCGCGGCGCCAAGGTGGTGGCCACCGCCTATGCCGACATGGGCTTTGATGTGGACATTGGCCCGCTCTTCCAGTCGCCGGAGGAGACCGCCCGCATGGCGGTGGAAAACGATGTCCATGTGGTGGGCATCAGCTCCCTGGCCGGCGGGCACAAGGCCCTCCTGCCCGAGCTGGTGGCCGAGTTGAAGAAACTGGGCCGCGAAGACATCCTGGTGGTGGTGGGCGGCGTCATCCCGGCGCAGGATTATCCGTTCTTGCGCGAGCACGGCGCGGCCGCCATCTTTGGGCCGGGCACGGTCATCACCGAGGCCGCCATGGAAATCCTCAACCAGCTTGAGCGCGCTCACGCCCACGCCGAATAAATCATGACCACCTGCGCGGAAGACATGCCGGGGGCCTCCTCGCCTGCCGCAGCGGCCAGCGTGCCGCCCGAGCAGGTCTCGGAGACCTTGCGGGTGCTGCCGCCGGTGGTGCCGCCGCCCGGGGCGCCCGCCCGCGCCGCCCGGCCCAAATTGCGGCGGTTGAGCGTGGAGGATTATGTGGAGGGCGTGCGGCGCGGGGATCGCACAATTCTGGCCCGCGCCATCACCCTCATCGAAAGCTCCGCCCCCGCGCATCAAGTCACCGCCCAGGCCGTCCTGCGGCAGTTGTTGCCCCATACCGGCAAGGCGCGGCGCATCGGTATCACGGGCGCGCCGGGCGTGGGCAAGAGCACCTTTATCGAGGCGTTGGGCTGCCATTTGTGCCGGCAGGGATTGCACGTGGCCGTGCTGGCGGTGGACCCTTCGAGCAACCGCGCCGGCGGCAGCATCCTCGGCGATAAAACGCGCATGGAGCAGCTTTGCCGCCAGCCCAACGCGTTCATCCGGCCCTCCCCTTCCGGCAAAACCCTCGGGGGGGTGGCCCGCAAAACCCGCGAAACCATGCTGCTGTGCGAAGCCGCTGGCTTCGAGGTGGTGATTGTGGAGACCGTGGGCGTGGGACAAAGCGAGGTGGCCGTGCGCTCGATGGTGGATTTTTTTCTGCTGCTCCTGCTGCCCGGAGCGGGCGACGAGTTGCAGGGCATCAAGAAGGGCATTGTGGAAAATGCCGATGCGGTGCTCGTCACCAAGGCCGACGGCCCGCTGCGCCAGCGGGCCGAGCAAACCCGCCAGGAGTACGCCACCGCGCTGCATTACCTGGCGCCGGCCACCCCGCCCTGGAAAACACCCGTCGCCGCCTGCTCGGCACTCACCGGCGAGGGCATTCCCGCCGTCTGGGAAATGATCCAGAATTTTTACGCCCTGCTCGAGCCGCCGGGCATCCTCCGCCAGTTGCGGCAGGAGCAGTCCCGTCAATGGCTGGCGGACTTGATACGCGAGGAGCTGGAGGCGCGGTTCTACCGCCTGCCCGGCATCGCCGCCGCCCACGCCCGGCTCGAGGCCGCCCTGCTGCGCGGGGAAATCACCGCCCCGCAGGCGGCCCAGGAACTTTTGGCGCTGGCCGAAACCGCCCCGGTGCACGGCCCGGCGCCATCTCCCCCCCATCCTTGAACGAAATGGAACGTTATGATCAAAAAAATTGACCATCTGGGCATCGCGGTCAGAAACCTCGATGAAGTGGTGAACTACTACGAAAAGGCCCTCGGCCTGAAATGCGAAAAACGCGAGGAAGTGGCCTCCCAAAAAGTGCGGGTGGCCTTCTTCAGCGTGGGCGAGGTCCACATCGAGCTGCTGGAGCCAACGGACCCCGAAAGCCCCATTGCCAAGTTTCTGGAAAAAAATCCCCATGGCGGCATTCACCATGTCGCGTTTGGGACGGACAACATCGAGGCCCAGTTGCAACAGGCGGCCGCGGCGGGCTGCAAGCTCATCCATGAAAAGCCGTTTGAAGGCGCGGCCAACAAGCTGGTGGCCTTCCTGCATCCCAAGTCCACCTACGGCGTGCTGACGGAGTTTTGCATGCCCAAAAACAACGGCGGCGGCTGTTGCTGCAGCGGCCATTAAACGGCCGGAGACTGTCTTGACCACGTGGTTTAACGCACTTTGACCTATGCCTATTGATCCCAAATTGTTGAAGAACCTGGCCCACCGCCGGGCGGTTGCCCGGGCGGCTGGGGGCACGGACAAACTGGAAGCCCGCCGCGCCAAGGGGCTGATGACGGCCCGCGATCGCGTCGAGGCGCTCTTCCAACCCGGCACCTTCCTGGAGATGGGGCAGCATGCCCAGCACGATTGCCACAACTTCGGCATGGAAGGCAAACCCATGCCGGGCGACGGCGTCATCACCGGCGTGGGCCTGGTGGACGGCCGGCCGGTGGCTGTTTTCAGCCAGGATTTCACCGTGGGCGGCGGGGCGCTGGGGCGCATTCACTCCCGCAAGATCAGCGATATGATGGAATACGCCCTGCGCTGCGGCATGCCCGTGGTGGGCTTCAATGACTCCGGCGGCGCGCGCATTCAGGAAGGCGTGGAATCCCTGGCCGGTTATGGGCAGGTGTTTTTCCGCAACGTCCTCCTCTCCGGTGTGGTGCCGCAAATCGCGGTCATTGCCGGCCCCTGCGCCGGCGGCGCGGCCTACTCCCCGGCGCTCATGGACTTTTTGATCATGGTGCGCAAGACGGCCAACATGTTCATCTGCGGCCCCGAGGTCATCAAGGCGGCCACCGGCCAGAAGGCGGCCCTGGAGGACTTTGCCACCGCCGAGGCGCATGCGGCCGTGAGCGGCAACATCCATTTCATCGCCGAAAACGACGCCCACGCCGTGGAGCTGGTGCGCAAGCTGCTCTCCTACCTCCCCCCCAACAACCTCATGGACCCGCCGCACCATCCCACGCCGGTGGTGGACATGACGCCGGACCCCGGCATGAACGAGCTGGTGCCGGCCGACCCCAAACAGGCCTACAACGTGCTCGAGGTCATCCAGCGGCTGGTGGACGCGGGTGATTTCTTTGAAGTCGCCAAAGAATTCGCCAAGAACATCGTGGTGGGCTTCGCCCGCATCCAGGGCATTGTGGTGGGCATTGTGGCCAACCAGCCCATGGTCAAGGCCGGCACTCTGGACATTGACTCCTCCGACAAGGCGGCGCGGTTCATCCGCTTCTGCAACGTGTTTAACATCCCGCTGGTGACGCTGGTGGACGTGCCCGGCTTCCTGCCCGGCCTGCAACAGGAACGTGGTGGCATCATCCGCCATGGCGCGAAGATGCTCTTTGCCTACGCCTCGGCCACGGTGCCCAAGATCACCGTGATCATGCGCAAGGCCTACGGCGGCGCCTATCTGGCCATGTGCAGCCAGGACATGGGCGCGGACTTCGTCTATGCCTGGCCCACGGCGGAAATTGCCGTCATGGGCGCGGAAGGCGCCGTGAAGGTGCTTTACAAAAAGGAAATCGCCGCCGCCGCCGATCCCAAGGCCCGCGAAGCGGAGTTGCAGGCCGAGTACCGCGACAAATTCTGCTCGCCCTACGAGGCCGCCTCCAAGGCCATGATCACCGACGTCATTGAACCGGCCGAAACCCGCGCCGCAGTGGCCATGGCCCTGCGCAACACCCTAAGCAAGCGCGAAACCCGGCCGCCCAAGAAGCACGGCACCATTCCGCTGTAACCCTCACTTCCGGCTGGCACATCCCGCGCGCCCGGCGCATGATGAGCCCCGGCACAAACTGATTGTATGCAGCTTAGTTGCGAACATTGCCTGTGGTGGCAGCATGAAGAAGCCGGCGTCAAAATCGGCGCCGAACTCAAGTACAATTACGGACGCTGCCATCGTTTCCCCCCCCGCGCGGCCGCGTTTCCGCTGGTGCGCGCCGACACGTTCTGCGGAGAGTTCACCCCCCGCACCTACGCCTCCGTCGCCCGGCTGGCGGGCGCGCAACTCACGGCGGGCGCCGGGGATGACACCCCGGTGGCCCCGCCGCTGCGCAGCCGGCCCGGCGCCGACCCGATTGACGCGGAGATCGCCGCCACCATCGCCGCGGCCGTGGCGATGGTCATTGACGGCCCCCACCGCATCGTGGGCGTGGAACCGGTGCGCACGCCGTCCTTCGGCCCGTGGCCGCTGGGTGCCGTGCTCAATACCTGGGCCATTGAAGGCCGCGTCCAGCACTTCGCCTCGCACCGCATTCGCTAAAGTCACAACCTCCAACCCCTTGGATTTTTCATGACCAAACGACTCCTCATCACGATTGACGGCAAACAATACGATGTCCTGGTGGAAGTCCTGGATGACAGCGGCCGCGCCGCGGTGTCCGCGCCCGCTCCGGCGGTGCCGGTGGCCGCCCCGCCTCCACCTCCGCCTCCACCGCCCCCACCCGCGCCCGCGCCGGCTCCCACGGCCTCCCCCGCTCCGGCCCCGGCTGCCGCAGGCGCTCCGGCCGGCCCGGGCGACATCCCCAGCCCCCTCACCGGCCGCGTGGTGGCCATCAACGTGCAGGTGGGCCAGGCCGTCAAAGCCGGGGACTGCGTACTGGTGCTCGAAGCCATGAAGATGAACACCAACGTCTTCGCCCCGCGCGATGGCGTGGTGAAAGCCATCAAAGTGGCGGTGGGCGACGCCGCCGAAGAAGGCCAGCCGCTGATGACCTTGGAGTAAGACCATTTGCTGCGGGCGGGACGAGCCTCCCGCCGTCCCGCCCTGCGGCCTCCCGACTTTACTGGGAGGAAGGCAGCCCGGCTGATCCAGACAACGGGCATGTTGGAGAATGAGGGTCTGCGGCTCCCACCGCGGGACCTTGTGGATAACTTTTCCCCAGAATCCCCTTGACAGGGGGGCCGCTTCGTCGTGAACTGCCCCCCGGGTGATAGCGGAGGTGGGCCAGTTCGAGCCACTGATGCCCGACCCCCTATTGCCCTGCCACGGCCATAAACCAACGCATGAATCTTTCAACGAACAGCCGCCCGGAGCCGCCACGGCCAACCATTTTGATTGTGGATGACCAGGCCGAGGTGTTGGCTGCCCTGCAGTTGACGCTCAGATTGCGGGGCTACCATGTCTTGGGCGCCCGCTCCGGACCGGAAGCCCTGCAGCTCCTCCAAAGCCAGCCGGGGCTCATTGATGTGTTGGTCACCGACTTTGCCATGCCGGAAATGGATGGCCGCCAACTGATTCAGCGCGTGAAGGAGATCGTCCCCAGCCTCCCCGCCATCGCCATCAGTGGCAACGCCTCCCCCTCGGACATCGAGAGTTTGCTGGCCTTGGGCGTGGTGGCTTTTCTGCAGAAACCTTTTTCCGTCGAAGCCCTCAGCGGTGCCATCGAGCGGGCCTTGGAATTGCGCCGGCAGGCGGGGGTGCCAGCCTCCAGCCCCGCCTCACCCTGACCCGGTTGCCTCCTTAAGCGTCCGCCTGCGCTCGCGGAAGACTCACGATTACGGTCACGGCCTGCGCCGCCTCCTCACATACCAAATCCATTTGCCCCTGATGCAACCGGCATATTTCCTGGCTGATCCGCAGCCCCAGGCGTTGCCGCATGGCCTCTTCTCCAATCCCGCCGGCCGCGGCAGGCAGGCACGCATTGCGGAGACTCACCTGCACGCCTCCGGCTGCTGTGGCGGACGTTTCCACCTGCACCGCCACCCGGCCCCCGGCCGGCGAGGCATGCGCCGCATTGTTGAACAGATTGAGAAACAGCCGCCGCAGCAACCAAGAATCGCCTAAAACCTCCACCTCCGGCCCGGGTGCCAGATCCACCTCAAGCTGCTTGTCCCGCAGCAATCCGTCACAATCCGCCACTGCCTGCTTCAGCAAAGCCCGCAGTTTGACCGGTGCCATGGCCGCCGGGCGGCCGGCTGCTCCCTCGCGCACCCACGCCAAACAATCCATCACTGTGCGCAAGTTTTGCAGGGCAGTGGACCGCAGAGCGGCGGCCTTTTCCACCTGACCGGTTTCCCAAAGCTGCAGACAGGTTTTGACCGGCGTCAGCCAGCTACTCAGATCATGGGCCAGGCCCGGCAGGCCAGCTCCGGGAAGCTCCCCGGGAGCTTCCGGCCAGCGGGCACCTGTTTTTACTTCATCCATCGTTTTGCCTGTGTCTGTTGCCTGGCCTTGTTCAAATCACCCCCCTAACCCCCCAGCAAAATCCCGTTTTGGCGCACCACCCCACGTGGTAAACTAGCATGCTTTGGTCTCTGCCGCTCAAATCCGTCCCCGGCTGCCGGCCGTGGGCTTCTTCACCTCCAGCCGGTTTGTCGGTCAACGGGCCGGGAACCACAAGGTAAAGGTGGTGCCCAGGCCCGGCCGGGTTTCCACCCGCAACCCGCCATGCGACTGCTCCAGCAGGTGGAGGACGATGGTCAATCCCAGTCCCGTGCCCTTGCCCGGTTGCTTGGTGGTGTAGTAGGCCTCAAAAATCCTTTTTACCGGCACGGCGGATATCCCGGGGCCGTTGTCCTCCACCCGGATTTCCACCAACGGCGGCTCATTGTTGAATCCCGCCCGGTTGGCAAAAAAGGCCTGGTTGGTTTCCTGCATCAGGGCCCCCGGCACCGGCTGCGGCGCCAGGGCGGCCGTCACATAGACTTGATGCGGCTGATCCGTCGCCTGCAGCGCATTGATCACCAGGTTCAAGAGAATCTGGATTAAATCCGTGCCATTGATGCGGGCAAAAATCTCCGTGGGCGGCGGCTGCACGCGCAGCTCATGCCCTTCCAGGGCCGGGTTGGGCCGCAACAAGGTGCGCATGTCCTCCAACACCCGGTTCACATTCACCTGCGGGATTTCCCCCGGCCGCCGCCGCGCAAAGCCCAGATACCGCCGGGAGACCTCCAGGCATTTGAAGACCTGCTGCTCGATCTGCGCCAAATCCTCCCTCACCGAGGATAAATCCTGTGTGTAGGGCACCTGCAACCGCCGCAGGCGCTCGTTGGCCATCACCGCCAGCCCGCTGATCACCGTCAGGGGGTTGTTGATGTCGTGCAGCACCATGCTGTAAATCTCCCCCTGCTTGCGGGCCATCTCCTCCCGCACCTGATACTCCCGCAACTGCTCTTGGATTTGTTTCAGGACCTCCTCATTGTTGCGAAACTGTCGCGCACAGCGGTTGCGCTCCACGGCCTTGGCCACCGCCGCCCGCATCGTCAACAAATCAAACGGCTTGGTCAGGTAATCACACGCCCCCAGCCGCAAGGCCTGCCGCGCCGTCTCCAGCGTCTCGTAGGCCGTCAGCATAATCACCGCCACATCCGGCTCCTGCGTCTTCATCCGCCCCAGCAAATCAATCCCTGTCATCCCCGTCATGCGGATGTCCAAAATAGCCACATTCACCGGCAATTGTGCCTCCGCCTGCCGCTTGAGTATTTCCAGGGCCTCCTCCCCGCTGGCGGCGGTCAAAACCGAGTAATCCTCACTGAAAATGATCCGCAACGATTTCCGCGGCCCTTCATCATCATCCACAATCAACAACCGCGGACGCTCCGCCAGGATGGAATCCCGACCGGCAGCAACGCCGGCGTCTCCTTCCGGTGTCAGCGGTTGTTCAGTTTTCGAGCCGCGCATAACAATATCCAACTGCCGGCGCTTCCACCCGCAGGCGGGCGCCCTTCACATCCAAACACAATAAGTCATGCTGGCCGTAAACAGTATGGCTTTTCGGAGGGAGTCGGCAAGCAGTAATTCCTTGCGGCCCGGCCTTTATCAAAAGGGGCGCGCCTCCTTTTTGCCACCTTCGGGAGCGGGCTCCGCCGCGGGGGCTGGATTCGGTCCGTTGCCGACAACCCCAGGCAGGAAAACCCGACCAGCGTTGCGGTTGGCCGGGCATTGAAAAGCACACCTTGTTTCCCGGCACGGCGGCTCCGAGTCATCACTGTTTGCCCTCTTTCCTCCACGACTCATCAGTTTGTTTATAGCCAATAACTTTATTGTTCACACGATTTTATATTTACGTAATACTGAGGCGGCTTAATATGGCGGCGGGCTGTGTCCACGGGCCGCCTGTCCCGCGGCGGAATACTCTCCGCCGGCAGCAGGCTTGTGGGAGGCTATAAATCTGAAGGACATTTTATGAAGGTCACCTCATCACCCACCACCTCACGGCGGCGTGAGGCAACCGGCGCTGTGGCAACGGGAGCTCTCAGCCACTTCATGGAGCATCATTACCGGCACTTCAACGCCGCCAGCCTGCTGGACGCGGCGCGCGAATACCGGCGCCAGCTTGCGCTGGGCAATCGCATGATGATCACCCTGGCCGGTGCCATGAGCACGGCGGAGCTTGGCCTTTCCCTGGCGGAGATGATCCGGCAGGATAAAGTGCATTTGATCTGCTGCACCGGCGCCAATTTGGAGGAGGACGTCTTTAATTTGGTGGCGCACCGCCACTATGTCCGCCTGCCGCATTATCGGGAGTTATCCAGCCGTGATGAGGAACAATTGTTGCGCCGCCATTTGAACCGGGTGACTGACACCTGCATTCCGGAAGCCGAAGCCATGCGCCGCATGGAAAAGGCCATGCTGGAGGTCTGGACTCAAGCCGACCAAAAAGGGGAGCGTTATTTTCCCCACGAATTTTTTTATCAGGTTCTGCAAAGCGGGCGTTACCAACGGTATTATCAAATTGACCCCCGCCACAGTTGGGTGCTGGCGGCCGCCGAGAAGAATCTGCCGTTGATGGTGCCCGGCTGGGAGGACTCGACCTTGGGCAACATGTATGCCGCCGCAGTGATCCGCGGGGAAATCAAGCACGTGCATACCGTGCGCACGGGCATTGAATACATGCTGTGGCTGGCCTCACTGTATCAAACCCTGACCCGGCGACACGGGCTGGGCATGCTGCAAATCGGCGGGGGCATCGCCGGCGATTTCCCCATTTGTGTGGTGCCCATGCTGCACCAGGACTTGCGCCGCCGGGTGCGGCGGTGGTCCTATTTCTGCCAGATCAGCGATTCCACCACCAGCTACGGCAGCTATTCCGGCGCCGTTCCCAATGAAAAAATCACCTGGGGCAAGCTGGGCCGGCGCACGCCCAAATATATGATTGAATCAGACGCCACCATTGTGGCTCCCTTGCTCTTCGGTTACGTGCTGGGCTGGTAACGTTCACGTATGGCCGTGATTCACGCTCACTTTGACCGCGAACAGGTGTTCAACCTGGCTCGCGCCCGCAATTACTTGTGCCATCGGCAGGCGCACCACGCGCTGCGGAGTTTTTTACGCCGCTCGTTCTCCCGCCCGCTTCACCTGTTGGACCTGGGTTGCGGCGATGCCCGGGAAATCGCCGCCACCCTGCGGAACTTGCCGGTGGCCCACTACACCGGCGTGGATACCTCCTCCCCCAAGTTGACACGCGCACGCCAGCATCTCTCCCGCCTGGCCTGCCCCTGTAACCTTGTCGCGGCCGACGCGCTGGAGTATCTGCGCCACAGCCGCGAGCCGGTGGACGTGATTTGGATGGGCTTGTTCCTGCATCACTTCTCGCGCCCCCTGAAACGCGAGCTGTTTGGCCTGGCTCGTCAGATATTGCGGCCTGGGGGGTGTCTCCTCGCGCATGACCCCCTGCCACGCGAGGACGAAAGCCGCCAGGACTATCTGCGGCGGCTGGCGGGCGTTTGCCGGCGTCAATGGGTGGCTTTGTCCCCCGCTGACCGGCGCAGTTTGTATCGTCATTGGTCGCGCCATGGGCGGCATGAGCGTTTTTCCGTGCTCAGCCGTATGGCGCAGCAGGCCGGGTTCTGCCAAGGCAGCCTCCTTTTTCGGGACAATCAAGAGTTATACGCCCTCACCTTGTTCCCGCTTCCCTCCGCTCCTTCTCTTCCTTGATCCTTCCAAGGGGAGATGCAAGGGAACCGAGGCAAATCCTCCCTGCCAGCCGCGGTTTCTAATGATCTTTACGGGTGATTTCCCTCGGGCCGGCCTGCCCGGCTGAGCGCCCCAGGCGCCTCGCCTGCGGATGGCCAACAGGATTGTCAGCCCGGCCGGCTTGTGGCAGGGTCAGCCCATGCTTACCTTGTTTGTGGCCACGCGCAACCGGCACAAGACGCAGGAAATCGCCGCCATCCTGGGCGCCGCAGCCCGCGTGCGGGATTTGGCCGCGTTGCCGGGCGCGCCGGCGGCGGTGGAGGACGCGTCCACCTTTGAAGGCAATGCCACGCAAAAAGCCGCCGTCCTGGCGGACTGGTTGCTGCAGGAGGGACTGGCCCACTTGCAGCCGCCCGGCCCGTGGTTTGCTCTGGGAGATGATTCCGGGCTGGAGGTGGACGCGCTCAACGGCGCCCCGGGGGTGGCCTCGGCGCGGTTCGCCGCCGTAGATGACACCACGGGACAGGCCCCTTCGCTGGCCAATACCCCCGACGCCGACAACAATGCCAAGCTGTTGCGCCTGCTCGCTGCGGTGCCATGGGAGCAACGCACCGCCCGCTTCCGCTGCGCCCTGGCCCTGGCCCCCGTGAGCCGCGGGCGTGAACCGGGCGAAATCCGGGTATTTACCGGCAAATGCGAGGGCCGCATCGGTTTTGCGCCGCGGGGCAAACACGGATTTGGTTATGACCCGCTCTTTTTTCCGCTGGGGCATGACCAGTCCTTTGCCGAACTGGGGGAGGACATCAAAAACCGCCTCAGTCACCGCGCGCACGCCCTGGCGGCCCTGCGCAATTTTTTGCAGGGGCAGGGATGGCTATGATTTCTTCCGCTGCGCCCGCCGTTTGGCTTCCAGCAGGCGATCGGTAATGCTGCCCGGTGCCGCGGGAGGCCCTTCCCCGGCTGGGGCGGCCCCACCGGAGGCAGAAGGCGGCGGGGCTTGCGGTGTGGACGGTGTCGGCGGGGGAGACGCAGGCGCGACCTTCGGTTGAAACAGCTCGGCCCTCGGTTGGGCAGGCGCGCGCGGGGAGGGCGCAGTTTCGGCGGGGGCGGTTGTCCGGGCGCGGACCTGCTCCCGGCGGGCCAGCAAAGCCGCCAGCGATTCATCCGTGGCTGCGGCGGCGGGGGCGGGCTTCCAGAAAAACAGCCAGCGCCGCAGGGTGGCGGTGGCCTTGAGCCATTCTTCGCGATCAATCTGAATCCGCCGCACCCCCACATCGGCCACAAACAGCACTATCGCCAGCCGCAGCAGCCATTCAAACCAATCCACCGGCTGGTAAGTGCGCTGGCGGTCATGCAGGAAAGGATTGTCGGCCGGCTGGCGGGGATCGAGCACCTTGCCGCCGCCCACCTCGGCCAGACGGCGCAACAACACATGATTGGGCGCGCTGTCGGCAAACTCCGGTGAGTAGTTGACACTCGCCCCCATCACCAGCGAGCCGCGCGGCTGGCCGCTGCTCCACTCCATGACATGCACCGTGTAGGCCCCGATTTCGCGCGTGGGAAATTGGGCCTCATAACGTCCCGGGCCGGTCTGCTCCAAAACCACCATCTGGCGGTCGCCCTTGGGACTGATGACCAGCGCCCGCAGCGCAAGGAAATTGCGGTAATTCCCCTGTTCATCCACCGCTTCCACCGCCAGATGCCCCTGGCCCTTTTCCAGGGTGATGTCCGCGGTGAAATCCGCGTTCTCCAGCCGGCGCAGGCTCCACTGGGCCACCTGCGTCCAAAACTGGCGGTAACGCTCCCAGCCCAGCCATTCGCGCGCCCAGCGCGCTTTGGCATCCGACGTGAAAGCCACCGCCCGCCCCAGGCCAAACTGCCAGTGCGCCAGCAGAGGATCGCCCTTGTCCGTCACCAGCGGCGTTTCCGCCCGGTCCTTGGGCGTGGTGCCCACATATCCATAGAGCGCGGGATAATCCGCGGCCGCCATGCCGCGTACCACCTCGCTG
Source organism: Verrucomicrobiia bacterium (assembly GCA_026414565.1). Taxonomy (NCBI): domain Bacteria; kingdom Pseudomonadati; phylum Verrucomicrobiota; class Verrucomicrobiia; species Verrucomicrobiia bacterium. The sequence goes on along the minus strand of JAOAIT010000007.1, from coordinate 86,592 downwards.
GCGGCGGCCTGCCGCGGCTTGAACGGGTCCTCTATGATGGCCGACTTGAGGATCACGGCGGATTCCTTGATGAAAATGTCCGGCAGCGCACCCGCCTGGTTGACTGGCACCTCATAAAAACGCCCCCCGCCGGCATTGGCGATGCGCACCATCGTGTCCGGCATGACATGGCCGCCAATCATCACCGTGCTGATGGTGATGCGCTCCGCCACAATCTGCTCCAGCAATTCATTCGACGGGGGGGCCGGATCGCCATCGCTGAAAACAATGATATGTTTGAGACTGGCCTTCGACGCCTTCAGCGCCGAATAAGCCTGCATCATCAAATTCTGAAAACTCGGCAAATCCCCCTGATTCATGCCGGCAATCAACCGCCCCATCTCGCGCTTGTCGCCCACCTCGCGCAAGGGAAACAGCCATCGCTCCGAGCCATCCCACAACAGCACCCCCATCTCATCCCGTGGCCCCAGATTATCCAGCGCCGCCAGCGCCGTCTGGCGGGCCGTCTGGTTGGCGCCGGTAAATTCCATCCCGTGCATGATGAGCACCAGCGCCCCCTTGGGCAGCACTTTCTTGCTGTCCAGTTCCATGTTCACCGGCAGTACCGCCTCCAGCGGCGTGCCGCGGTAACTGCCCGCCGCATAAGTCTGATCCCCGCCCACGCACACCAGCCCCACCCCCAAATCACGCACCGCGCTCTCCAGCAACCGCATGCGGTCCAAACCCAGATCCCCCGCCGCCACGTTGCTCAGCAAAATGGCATCATAGCTCTGCCATTCCACCAGCGCATCGGGTGCGCTGTCGGCCGCAATGTGGCGCACCTCAAAATCCGCGCTGCGCAGCGCCGCCTGCAGCGGCGCATCCTCGGCCGGCTGGTGCGAGATCAACAGAACACGCGGCCGGCCGCGCACCTGCACAAACGCGCTGGCGCGGTTGTTTTGCGGCACCTGATCCCCCTCCACCTCCAGCGCCACCCGATAGCTGTAAAAGCCGGGCTGCTCCAGTTTCTGTGGAAAAGAAAAAAGATTCTTGCCCGGCTCAAGCTGCACCGGCGCTTCGCCCAGGTATTCGTCATTGCGGAAAAAGCGCAAAATGCCCGCCCGCGGGGCATCAGCCGTGATGAATATTTTGGCGTCAAAAGCCTGGCCCTCCTTGATGCGCGGCGGCAGGCCCAGCCGCTGCACCGCCGCATCCTGTCCCCCCTGCGTCCCCAGCGGAATCACATCCACCGTGACCCCCAGGGGCCGCAAGCTCATTGCCGCCGCCAGCGCGTCACCGACGTTTTCGTTGCCATCCGACACCACCACCAGCCGCTTCTGCCCATGCTCTGGGAAAGCGGCCGCGCCCAGCCGCAGGGCGGCAGCCAGATCCGTCCGATCCGGACTGATCACCGCCAGCACTTTCGTCTGGTTGGGATCCCATTTGTCGGAGGCGGTGAATTCCAGCGCCGCTTCATTGGCAAACACCACCAGCCCCACCCGGTCATTCTTCTTGCGCGCCGCCGCCGCCTCGTTCACGTAGCGACGCGCCGCCTCCTGCTGCGCCGCCGGCACACTATCGGAACGATCCAGCACAAAAATGACATTCACCCCCTCCACCGGCCGCCGCCATTGCAGCCCGGCCAGCGCCAGCACCACCGCCACCACGATCAACCACCGGACAACGAAAGCCGTCCACCGCCGCCACGGCGACAGGCTGACATCACTGCGCCAAAACCACCAAAACGTCCACGCCAGGGCCGGAATCAACAGCCACAGCCAGGACGGATTGGTCCATTGGAAACGCATGCCTGTGTGCCGATGTTTCTAATGGAAAAAAACGCCCCTGGCCAGAACGACTTGCCAACAAAGCCCGCTCGCGGCCCACCGTGGCCCATCCCGCCCCAGCCGGAACCGCTCCCTCCCATCTTGCCTATCCCCTCGGCCTCGTGGAGCGCACGCGTCCCGCGTGGCGGCTCCGGCCCCCAACGAAGCCTTCCTCCCCGCCACCAACTTGCCGTTGATTCACCTCCGCCCCAGCCCAGTTCACCACCGTTATCCCGCACCGCGAAACCAGCGCTCTGGCAAGCACGCGTGGCCGCCCAACTCCGCCGCGGCCTGAGCGGCGCCAGATTTCCTTTTCACCGTTTGTGCGGGACACCGACGGTTCAACTTGCTAGCCGCAACACGAGACGTGTGAGCAAAACCAAGAGAATGGCCATGCCAAGCGTCACCAAAATGATTTTCGCCAACGGGTGTGGCCACTTTGAGTTCTTCGGGAGTTCGCTCAATTTCCCTCCTACGCTCCTCCACCAGATCCGAAGCAGAAGACGACAAGTTCATTATCGCATCCTGCCGTGCTCGGCTTCCACACCCGGTAGTAAAGCACCCCACCTTCCGGACAGAGTGAGGTAATGACAGGGAGAAGCGGGATGCTGAGGATTCTTGTGCCTGGCGTTCGAACGAACGTCTCTTCGTCGACGTTCAAGCGTTTGCACGCCATGTAAAGGATACACGAGTCGGCAATCAGCACGGCGACACCAACCCCGGCTTGCAGTTTGTACCACTGCTTGATTGGCCTAGGAACCTTGAAGTCGCGTCCGTCGATGTCGAAGTAGTTAACCGGCTCGTTCTTGCAGAACTGGTAAAGCATGAGTTCTCCGTCACGCGGTCCCCGGCAACTACCGCTGCGGCAAGGGGCACTGCCACGGACTGAGCGGTTGCCTGCTTGGGTCTCTTTCGGCACGAGATTCGCGCTGCTTCCAGCCTGAACGAGTAGCTGATGTCCTGGCTCGCCCAACGGGTCTCTATTTGGCCACCTTCCAGTGGTGGGATTGTAGTAGCGGTGGCCGTAGTAGAGGAGGCCGGTTTCCCAGTCATGGTATTTGGTGGAGAAAAGGTAGTTGAAGGTCTGGGAGAGGGGGCCGGTGGCGCGGAGGAGTTCGCCAAAGGGGCCGTATTCATATTGCGCCACCAACAAACCATCCGCCCCCCGCACATACCCCATCACGTTCCCATTCCCATCATAAACCGGAAAATACACCCCCGCATCCGGCCCATTATGAATCACCGTCGCCAACAACCCGCCCACGTTGCAATCATCATTCTGAGGAGAGGAATCCTGCGGGATGGGATTTGGCTCCTCCCTGGCCTCATACGTGCCGATGGTTCCCCACGCTTGCATGGTTTCCGGCCGACCCGGAGCCAATATCCCCCGAAACCTCTGTTCGTTCAAGGCCATACATGGGGAGAGGTAAATGCAAAATGCAAAGTGCAAAACCGGAGAATTGTCGCAGGCGGATGTGTAAAATGGTGGGCATCAGTCCTAATTGTTAATCCCTGTTGGATTGGTTTGTAATCCCTGCCGGATTGGTATGGCTTCGGCAGTTCCAAAGGCCGCCCGCGCGGGTGTGCGCTCCGTGTGTTCCATAAACCGCATCATGGGTAGCAGGCATTTAGGCAGGAGCACAATGAGCCGGGCGGGGTCTTGGCCTCGGCGGCAGGCATTTCTCCATTTATTTGGCAGTCAAAGCCAGGTATCTTGCCGACATGGCCGAGTCATTGCAGATGCAAGTTCAGGGGGATGCTTCAGCGCCGCGTCTGGTTTATCTGCCCGGGTTGCATGGAGACTGGCATTACAATGCCGGTCTGCGTGATGCACTCAAAGGCCATGTGCAATTGGTCGAGCTGGCTTATCCGCGCGAGCCTTCCTGGAAATTGGAGGATTACGTGCAAGCCATTGAGGCCGCCTTGTTGGCCGCGGGTTTTCGGGAGGGCTGGCTTTTAGGCGAATCTTTTGGCTCCCAGGTGGCTTGGGGAATGATCGGCCGGGCCGAGACCCAAAGAGCGGCGGGACAACCTCATTTTCAGCCCAAAGGACTCATTCTGGCGGGCGGGTTTGTGCGTTACCCCTTGATGTGGGGGGTGCGCCTGGTGCGGGGCACGCATCAAAGTCTGCCCATGGCGGCCGTGGCGGCGCTCCTGCGCGGCTATTTGCGTCTGCTGCGCTGGCGGCATCGGCAGGCGCCGCACGTGCGCCAAAGTCTCCAGGCGCATCAGGATTTTCAACTCCAGGAGCTGGCCCGGCAGGCCATTCTCAGCCGGTACGACATCATCCTGGCCCATGATCACCGCCCCCTGGCGCAGCGCACCACTTTGCCGGTGTTTTATTTAACCGGCTTTTGGGATTTGATCGTGCCCTGGTTTTTGGTGCAACCCTGGCTGCGGCGACATTGCCCGGGGTACCGCGGCTGGCGGCTGGTCTGGAACAGCGAGCACAACATCCTCGGGTTTCAACCCCGCACGTCCGCCAGCCAGATTCTGGCCTGGCTCAAAGCCAATGGCGAGCCGGTGCTTTGAGGCGTGGCGGCTCAGGCGCGCTCGATGTACTTGCCCGTCCGGCTGTCAATTTTGATTTTCTCGCCGGTCTTGATGAACAGGGGCGCCTGCACCACCAGCCCTGTTTCCAGGGTCACGGGCTTCATCACGTTGTTGGCCGAGTCGCCCCGGATGCCTTCCGGCGCGTCCACCACTGTCAGCACCACACTGGCGGGCAATTCCACCAACACCGCCTTGCCCTCCACAAAGGTGACCGTCACCGGCGCGTTTTCGGTGAGGTAATTCACAGCGTCGCCCAGCAGCTCGGGCGAGAGATTCACCGTTTCGTAGGTCTCCGGGTCGGTGAAGACATAGTCCTCGCCGTCCTTATAGCTGAACTCCATTTTGCGGGTGACCATGGGCACCACCTCGATCCGCTGCGTGGAAGAGAAGCGGACGTCGGAGGATTTGCCCGTGCGGATGCTGCGCAGGGTGGCCTGCACGAAAGCACGCAGGTTGCCCGGCGTGCGATGCTGGGTATCCAGAACCACACAAATATCGCCATTGTAATCAATGGCCATGCCCCGGCGTAAATCGTTTGCGCTTGCCATAAGATATTCTCGTCAATTGTTATCGTTTCGCGTCCTCAGAGGTATTTTGACACCTTGCCCCGCCCGACGCAACAGGGGCGACAACTTACCTCAAGCCCGCCGCTTTGCAAGTCCCCAGTTGGGGCCGGCTCCCGCCGCCGACGGGGCGAGCAAAAAGCGTGGTTGAAACTTTGGGACCGCCGGGGCAACATTGCCGCCGGCGATTGACTCTTGCTATTTTACTCACATGAATTTGACCGATGACCAAAAGGCCGTTGTCAGGCAGTGGATTGATGAAGGCCTCAAACTCTCCGACATCCAAAAACGGCTGGCCAGCGAGCTGGGGGTGCATCTGACGTACATGGAGGTGCGGCTGCTCATCTCTGATTTGCAGGTCATGCCCAAGGACGCCGAACCCCCCGCCCCCCCGCCCGCGACCATGCCTCCCCCAGCCCAGCCCTCCCCCACCGCCGAGGAGGCGGCCGAAGAAGATACGGATGAGGCCGAGGATGCTTCCCCTGCACCGCCCGGCACCGGCCAGGTGAGCGTCTCCTTGGACACCGTGGCCATGCCCGGAGCCGCCCTCAGCGGCAAGGTCACCTTCAGCGACGGCCAAAAGGCCCAATGGTATCTGGACCAGTACGGCCGTCTGGGCATTGCCCCCACCAATAAAGGTTACCGTCCTTCCCCTGGAGACATTCAGGCCTTCCAGATGCGCTTGCAACAAGAGCTGGAAAAAATGGGTTTCTAAACGCCGGCCCTGGCCCGAGGGGAGGCTTTTGGCGCAGGACGTAAAAATTTTTCACGCACTACCAGCCTGGCGTCCCAGCCGGCTGCGGTGCCTCCCTGCCTGTAAAACAACCCCAGCCGGAAACGTCCGGCGGGTTGAAAGATGAGCCTTGGTGGGCTCCCTGCTCCATCCTCCGATGGGGAAAGAGGGCTGGTTAATCCTTGAACTCGAGGCGCATAAACGATGACCACTGGGGCAAAGACTCCGTCTGCAGCGCGAGGAATTTGGGTAATTCATTGATTCCAAACAACTTAGCAAATTTCATCATGGCGGTTTTCCTGTCGGCTGGTGTCGCCAGATAAAAAACCAACCAGCCCGGTGGTCACAGTGCGTCAATTCCGCGCAAACTGTGCATTCTTCACGCTGGCGGCACCCTAAAAATCATGACTTTCAACCAAAAAAAGTGCTTCATTTCTGGCATCATGCTTGCTAGTACCTAGAACGTCGGACATAACGAACAGAAGACAACAACGGTTTTATGAAGCAAACGCGCACTAAAAAATTCGGGGCCTTCACTCTGATCGAGCTGCTGGTCGTCATCGCCATCATCGCCATCCTGGCCGCTCTGCTGCTGCCGGCGCTGGCCCAGGCCAAGAAGCGTGCCCAACGCATCTCCTGCGTGAACAACCTCAAGCAGGTCAGCTTGGGCTTCCGCATCTTCGCCAATGACAACGAAGACCGGTTCCCCTGGCAGTTGACCAACAATGCCCCCATCGGCAATTACTTCATTTGGGCGGGCAACGAGCTGGCCAATCCCAAGATTTGCGTCTGCCCGGCGGACATGGGACGCAACCCGTCGCAGAGCTTCTCCAACAACACCACCTTTGTGGCCAACCAGCACCTGAGCTACTTTGTGAACCGCCAGTCGCGCGACTCCGAGGCCAACAACCTGATGCTGGGCGACCGTGACTTCAGCGGCACCGGCACCATCACCACGTGGAACAACCTCTCTTGGGATTCGGCCAATGTGGATCTCCATGAGGCCAACGGCAATGCCGCTTTGAGCGACGGCAGCGTGCAACAACTGACCGCCCGCAGCCTCCAGAAATCGGTGGAATCCGCCCTCCAGGCTGGATACAAGATTGACGTGGTCAAACCGTAACCGACACAGCGAGTTTCAGAGCAGGTCTTGACGGCCACAGGCATCCGCCCCCCGCGGATGCCTGTCGGCTTTTTAGGGCACAAACCGGACGGCTGACCTGACTTGGGGGCCATCCATCATTAGCCACACAAACAACGGCTGACGCCACTCCAGCGCCGCTGCGCGCAGGGAAGGCTCAAACCTTTTCCCTACGAGGAAGACCAGCACTGGTAACAAGGGATAAAGCCCCGCCCACCCTGCCAGCCACGGCCCAAAAAACTGGTACATGACTTGCTATTTTTGATTGCGTGGCAGTAGAGATTGCTGATACAGTGAAGACATCAAACAACTACCGTTTTATGAAACGCACAACCCAGTCCTCCCGCGGGGCTTTCACCCTCATCGAACTGCTGGTGGTGATTGCCATCATTGCGATTCTGGCCGCGCTGTTGCTGCCGGCCCTGGCCCAGGCCAAGAAGCGCGCCCAACGTATCGCCTGCGCCAACAATCTGAAGCAGGTGGGTCTGGCCTTCAAGATTTGGGCCAACGACAATAATGGGCGCTTTCCGTGGCATGTGATTCGCGCGGACGGCGGCTCCTACGCTTCGCCCGGAGCCTGGGGTCATTTCATGGCGGCCTCCAATGAATTGCAGAACCCCAAGGTCATTCAATGCCCCACGGATACGGAAGCCGTGCGCGTGAACACCTGGGAACCCTCCTCGGGCAGCGCGGACAACCTGCGCAACCATGCGGACAATGCCGTGAGCTACGGCGTGCATCTGGAATCGGTGGAAAAGGGTCCGGTGATGCACATGGCCATTGACCGCAACATTCGCGGCGGCGAGCGGGGCGCCACCTGCAATGGCGGCCCGGCCGGTCCGGCCAACGTGAGCGTGGCGGTGGTTAAACTGAAAGTCCCGCCGGCCGGCAGCTTCAACACCCGCTGGGCGGACGACGTCATGCACATGGGCCAGGGCAACGCCGTGCTGACGGACGGTAGCGTGCAGCAGTTCACCCAAAATGGCCTGGTGCGCCAACTGCAAACCAAGAACATTGACGGCAGCATTGACGGCAACCTCAGTAACTGCACTCAGATGCCGCGCGCGCTGACGCCGTAATCTTTCCCGGTCATCTACCTCCTCCTCCGAGCGGCCCTCTCCCCGAGGGCCGCTTTTTTTCCGGGAGAGGCCACCGGGTTTGGCAGGGTGGAAATGGCCCCCAGGTTGTTCCGCCCCGGAGAGCACTTGCGCTTGCCGTCCGCCCGCCTGGCTGCCATGCTCAGGCATGGCCTGGTCACGACGCAAAGCGCTGCGCTGTCTGAGTGTGGGGGGACTTCTGGCTGCCCGGTTTTGGCCCGCCTCCGCGGTGGCCCGAGAGACCGAAGCCCCGGGGACGTTCACGTTCGCCGTCCTCAATGACCTGCATTATCTCTCCCCGGATTGTGGAAAATTTTTGCGCGGCGCGCTCGCGCAGGTGGGGGCCCATCGGCCCGAGTTGTGTCTGGTGCTGGGTGATTTGGTGGAAACCGGCCGCCGTGAGGACCTTGCCGCAGTGCGGCGGCTCCTGGATGAATCCCGCCTGCGCTATTACACGGTCATCGGCAACCACGATTACACCCCCGCCGACAGCCCGCGTTATTACAAATATTTCTTCCCCCGCCGGTGGAATTACACCTTCACCTTCAAGGGCTGGCAATTCCTGGGCCTCGATACCAGTGAGGGATTAAAATACGAAAACACCCGGATTTCCACGGAGACGTTGCGCTGGGTGGAGCACACCGTCCCGCGGCTTTCCCCCACCGCCCCCACCATTGTCTTCACCCATTTCCCCCTGGGGCCGGGAGTGCGCTATCGGCCGCTCAACGCGGACGAATTATTGGACAAGCTGGCGGGCCTGAACCTGAAGGCAGTTTTCTGCGGCCATTTCCACGGTTACACCCGCAAGGCCGTGCTGCAAACGGTCGCCTACACCAACCGCTGCTGCGCCTTGAAGCGCAACAATCACGATCGCTCCCGGGAAAAGGGATTCTTCATTTGTGAGGCCGCCGCCGGCGAGGTGCAAGTGCGTTTTGTGGAGGTGCCGGTGCCACCCACCGCCGCCCCTCAAGCCAACTCCACCCGCAAGCCGTCGTAGGCAAACATCATCCCCGCCGGCAGCTCCGCCTGGGCGGCGTCGTGATCGTAGTCGTCCGACAGGTGCGTAAAATAAGCGCGCTCCGGCTGAATTTGCCGCACCACCTCGATGGCCTCCGGCAACGAAAGATGCGTCCAGTGCGGCCGCCGCTGCAGGGCATCCAACACCAGGGCCCGCGCGTGCCGGGCCTGTTCAATGACGCCCGGCGGCACGGCCTTGCAATCGTTGAGGTAGGCCAGTTGCAGCACGTCCTCTTGATAAAACAAAAAGCCCAGGCTGCCAATTTGCCCGTGCGGCAGGGCCACCGGCACAATCCGCAAATCCCCCAAATGAAATGGCCCCTGGATCAAATGCGGCTCCGGCACAAAATAACCGTTGGGATGGGGCCCGTCATGGAAGGCATACGCAAAAATCCGGCGCAGGGCGTCCATGGTGGGAGCATCGGCATACACTGGCAGCGGCCCCTGCCGCACCACACACACCCGGCGGCAATCGTCCAGGCCCATGACATGATCCGAATGGGCATGGGTGAAGAGCACTGCATCGAGGTACGACAAATTCTCCCGCAACATCTGCGTGCGGAAGTCCGGCGGCGTGTCAATGGCCAGTTTCACCTGCGGCGTGGCCAGGTACATCGAGCAGCGGGTCCGGTGATTCTTGGGATTCGCCAGAAAAGCAGGCGGATACGTCTTGCCAATGACCGGCACGCCGATCGAGGTGCCCGTACCCAGAAAGATGAACGTTAATGGCATGAGAAACCAGGCAGGCCGTTAAAACCTCCCCTCATAATCCCAACTCCTTCACGGCAAGGGCCGCGGCAACATCCGCCAACTGGCCACCCGCCCTTTGCGAAACACAATCTCCGCCCGCACGTAAGAGCGCGGCTGGTAGTCCCGCGCCAGGTACCGCTCCAACACCGGCTGCCCGTTGCGGCGCATCTCGCGGTACGTCCAGTAGCGGGTCTCCTCCGTCCAGGAGCCATAATACCGCCACACCGTTTCCATCCCTTCCGGCCCTTCCGACTCCAAGATCTCGTTGGGTTTGCCCCACGCGATATAGACTGCGTCCTCGCTCATGCCCACGCGAATGCGTCCCTGGTCCACCAGCTCGCGTTGCTCCTGCGGCAGGGCGGAATAAGCCATCCACTTCTCATGCCGCCGGTTTTCGATGGTGTCACGTGCACAACCGGCTCCCAGCGCCAGGGCGATCAACAACACCAGCCCGGCCCGGCTCAGCCGCCCGCCGCCTGCTTCATGCTTTTGCTTCACATTCACCGCCCACCATCAACGGTGAAATCCCGCCAAAAATCAAGCCTGCCGGCGCCGCCCGGCGCAATCCGCCAGCCAAATCGGCATTGACCCGCGCCTTGGGTGAAGGTTTAATAGGGTTGCACAGCATAAATGATCTCTCTGGCTATGAAAAACTTGCACCCCATGGTTTCGTGCGGACGGTGGTTTTGTCTGGGTCTCCTGGCCGTGTGGAGCGGATCGTCGCTGCTGGCCGATGTACGGCTGCCGCGCATCTTCAGTGACAACATGGTGCTGCAACAGGGCGCCAGTGTGCCGGTCTGGGGCTGGGCCGATGAAGGCGAGCAGGTCACCGTGACCTGCCAGGGCCAGCGCGTCACCACCGTGGCCAAAAACGGCCGGTGGCTGGTGCGTTTGAACAATCTGCGGGTGGCCACCGCCGAGGCGCCCGAAACCCTTACCGTGGACGGCAAGAACCGCATTCGCTTTCAAAATGTGCTGGTGGGCGAGGTGTGGCTTGCCAGCGGCCAATCCAACATGGAATGGCCCCTGGACGCCGCCTTCGAGCCGGAAAAAGACATCGCCACCGCTACCAATGACAACATCCGCCTGTTCACCGTGGACAAGGTGCGCGCCTACGAGCCCCAGGAAGACCTCAGCCCCAAGGCGCGCTGGCTCGAGTGCCGCCCCTTCAACGTGCCCAAGTTTTCAGCGGTGGGCTATTACTTTGCCCGCGCCCTGCAGCAGGCTCGCAACGTCCCGGTGGGCATCATCCATACCTCCTGGGGTGGCTCGCCGGCGGAAGTGTGGATGAGCCTGGACGCCCTCAAGCCCTATCCCGACCTCCTCCAGCAATGGGAACAACGCCAGGAAACCCTCGCCAAATACGAGGAGGCCCTGAAAAAATGGCAGGAGGCTTCCCGCGCCGCCAAAGCCCGCGGTGAACAGCCCAAAGGGCGGGCGCCGGGCCGGCCCTGGATTCCCACCGAACTTTACAACGGCATGCTGTATCCGCTGGCGCCTTATGCCGTCAAAGGAGCAATCTGGTACCAGGGCGAGTCCAACGCCGGCCGCGCCTGGCAGTACCGCACGTTATTTCCCGACCTGATCAAAAACTGGCGCGCCACCTGGGGGCAGCCGGAGTTTTATTTCATGGCCGTGCAACTGGCCCCCTTCATGGCGCGCACCAACGTGCCCACGGAAAGCGCCTGGGCCGAGCTGCGCGAAGCCCAGTTGCTGGCCACCAAACTGCCCGGCGTGGGCCTGGCGGTGATCACCGATGTGGGCGAGGAAAACGACATCCATCCGCGCAAAAAACAGCCGGTGGGCGAGCGCCTGGCGCTGGCGGCGCGCGGCATTGCCTACAAGGAGCGCGGCCTGGTGTATTCCGGGCCGGTCTTCAAGAAAATGACCGTCCGCAAAAATCAGGCAGTGCTGACGTTTGACCACGTGGGGGACGGTCTGGAGGCCCGCGGCGGCGAGCTGAAGGGCTTTGCCATTTGCGGCGAAGATCGCCAATGGGTATGGGGCCAGGCCCAGATCGGCGGCCGGAAGAATGACGAAGTCATCGTCAGCCATCCCAATATCAGCAAACCGGTGGCCGTGCGCTATGGCTGGGCCAATTTCCCCGAAGGCAATTTGTGGAATAAGAATGGCCTGCCCGCCTCGCCTTTCCGCACGGATGACTTTCCGCTGACCACCATGCCCAAACCCAAAGCGCCGTAGCATCGCTTGCGCTCCACGGCAGGGCTTGGGCCGGGCAAGCTGGCCCGGCGGGGAGTCCCCGGGGCCAGGCATGGTTTTGCATCCTGCTCCAAGGGTGGCCAGTCCACCCCCGCAAAAAATATTTGAAAATATTATTTGCATTCCGCGCCAGGCCGCGTACCTTTCCCGCGTCTGACAGATAGCTCCAGGCTTCCAAGACATGGTAAATCTTCAGGTGAACTCGGTTCAGTGATGATTTGAAACCCGGCAGTCGGGAACAGTTTGGGAAAGGCAGGACTGGTCTGGGGACAGAAAGAAAACATCACATGAGCACGAAGTTATTCGTTGGCAACCTCTCCTTCAACACGACGGAAAACGACCTCCAGGATTCGTTTGCGGCGCACGGCACGGTGGTCGAGGCCACCCTGATGATGGACCGCAACAGCGGCCGTCCGCGCGGGTTTGGTTTCGTCACCATGAGCACGCCGGAAGAAGCCCAAAAGGCGATTGAAGCCATGCACGGCAAGTCGCTGGACGGGCGCAACCTGACCGTCAACCTCGCCCGCCCGCGTGAGGAGCGCCCCTTCAATTCGCAGGGGCCCCGCCGCGGCAGCCGGCGCGAGCATCGCGGTTCCTTTGGCCGCTATTAAGCCACGGCGCCTTGCGCGCCTGACTTGATACCCTTTCAGCCCGGCGTCCAGTCCTCTGGACGCCGGGTTTTTGTTTTCAGGCGCAAACGACTTGTCCGCCGCCTGCTCCACGCCGCCTTTCCGCTTGCCCGCCGGCGGGGGGATCGCGATGATGAAGCCCGCAGCGCATGAAGATCCTCATCACGGGTATTTGCGGGTTTGTGGGGGCGACCCTGGCGGAAAACATCCGTGCCGCCGGCTGGCCGTGTGAAGTGTGGGGTCTGGACAATTTCACCCGGCCCGGCAGCGAGGAAAACCGGGCGCGGTTGCGTCGCCTGGGAATTCGGGTCCAGGCCGGCGACCTGCGTCAAGCCAGCGATCTGGAGGCCCTCCCCGCCGTGGACTGGGTCATTGACGCCGCCGCCAATGCCAGCGTGCTGGCGGGTACCGCCGGCCAGACCAGCAGCCGCCAGTTGCTGGAACACAACCTTTGGGGCACGGTGGAAATGCTGGAGTACTGCAAGCGCCACCGGGCGGGGCTGATCCTATTGAGCACCAGCCGGGTGTATGCCATCGAACCCCTGGCGCGGCTGCCGGTGGTGGTCAAAGACCAGGCTTTCGTGCCCCAACCCGGCGCCCCCTGGCCGGACGGTTTGACGGAGGCGGGCATCAGCGAATCCTTTTCCGTGGCGGCCCCCCGCTCCGTGTACGGCGCCAGCAAACTCGCCTCCGAGGTCCTCGCCCTGGAATACGGCGCGGATTTCGGCTTCCCGGTCTGGATCAATCGCTGCGGCGTCATGGCGGGCGCGGGCCAGTTTGGGCGGCCGGATCAGGGCATTTTCTCCTTCTGGATCCACAGCCATTGCCGGCGACGCCCCTTGCGCTACCTCGGCTTTGACGGCCAGGGCCATCAGGTGCGGGACTGCCTGCATCCCCGGGATTTGCTGCCGCTGTTGCGCCGCCAGATGGAGCAGCCCACCGCAGATAAACCGCGCCTTGTCAACGTCTCCGGCGGGCGCGCCTCCGCCACCTCCCTGCGTCAGCTTACCGCCTGGTGCGATGCCCGTTTTGGGCCGCATCCCGTGCACAGTGATCCACGCCCCCGGCCCTTTGACCTGCCCTGGGTGGTGCTCGATGCCACGCTGGCGCAGCAGGCCTGGGGCTGGCAGCCACAAACGCCCCCCGCCGCGATTTTTGAGGAAATCGCCCGGCACGCGGAACAGCGGCCGGACTGGCTGGAACTTTCCGAGGCCTGAGCCGTCCCGCCCCGCTCAGGCGTTGGCCGCCTGCACCGGCAAACTGAAGGAGAACACCGCGCCCCCTTCGGGCGCATTGCGCGCCTCAATGGTCCCCTGATGATCTTCGATGATACGCTTGCAAATGCTCAACCCCAAACCCGTGCCCTGGGCCTTGCCATGCGTGAAGAACGGCTCAAACAGCCGCGGCAACACCTCCTCGGGAATACCCGTGCCGGAGTCCTGGATCTCGGTCACAATTTTGCCGTCCCGCACCGCAAAACGCACCATGATGTCCCCCCCCTGCGGCATGGCATCGGTCGCATTGTGGACAAGGTTGTAAAACACCCGCGACAGGCGCTGCGGATTGGCCGCGATGATGACCGAGGGCGCCGGCGCGGGAACTTTCAGGGTGGCGCGCTTCACACTGATTTCAGCAGCGATCTCCTCCAGCAACGGCATGACAAAAGCCGCATAATCCGTCGCCGCCAGCACGGTGGTGGTCTGGGCCGTCCGGGTGTATTCCAGCAATTCGTTGACCATCGCGCTGATGCGGTCCACCTGTTTGCGAATCCGCTTGCGCGCCACGGAGCGGGATTCGGCGGTGGCGTTCTCCAACCCCATCATGTCGGCCGCAATGCCAATGATGTTCAACGGGTTTTTCAAATCGTGCACGATCGAACGCGCGAAACGGCCCACCAGCGCCAGCCGCTCGGCCTGAATCACCTCCCGGATGTACTGGCGGTTGAACTCGCGCAACCGGCGGCTGATCTCCCGCATCAACTGCCGCGACAACACCGGCGAGCGCTCCAGCAACGCCCACAATTCCGAGCGGGGAATGAACCACACCAGAACCTCTCCCACCGCGGCGGCGCTGGCCGAGCGCGGCTCGCTGTCAATCACCGCCATCTCCCCAAACATCTCCCCGGGGCCAATCCGGCTGATGGGCCGGCGCTCGCCCTGGCCCACCAGGGCCGAGATTTCCACCTCGCCCGCCCGCACCAGATAGACGCCGTCCCCCTCATCGCCTTCCTTGAAAATCGTCTGGCCGGGCGCAAAGGCCAGCTCGCGCGCCACTTGCTGCACCTGCGCCAGCTCGGCGGGCGGCAGTTCGGCCAGCAGCTTGCAATCTTTGAGGTGCATCATGAACGCTATAATGTAAACCAGATTGGCGGCAGGTAAAGGGGTTAAACGGATGGCTCCAGGCCGGCCATTTCCTGCACCCGCTCCAGGATCACCTCCGCCATCAACGGCTCGCGCCCTATGCTCGCCGCGTACCATACCCGCCTGCCGTGGCGCAGGGTGGGATTGGGAAACGTGGGGCGTCCAGCCCGGTATCGCTCCCGAACCGCCTCCGGCGCCTCCCCCAGCAACACGGGTATATCCTCGTAACTGTGCAGTCCGTCACTGATGAAAAACGGCACCACCACAATGTTTTCAACCGGGGCCAGCCGGTAACAATCCTCAATGCGCGGCTCTTCCTCCATGAAGATGGCATGGACGGCGGCATAGTGCCCCTGGGCGCGAATCAACTCCGCCTGGCGCTCAATGGTTTTGCGCGAGTTTTCATTGTTGCCGGTGCCATGGCCGGCAATGAAAAGGGCCGTCTGGGCCGGCGGCGGCGCCGGGGGATGGGCTTCCACCACCTCCCGCGCCCGCGCCAATAATACATCCGTCATCCGGTCATGCGTTCCCACAGGCCGGGTGTAGTACAAGGTTTGCCGGCCACGCCGCTGGATGCGCGCAAACTCACTCTGACCGGGCGGCCGCAAACCCAGCTCGCGGGGAAGGACTTCCTCCGTAAAATACCCTTCGGAAATGAACAGCGGCACCAGGAAGACCCGCGGCGCAAACGCTCCGCGCAACACGCCGGCAATGGAAGGTTCCTGCTTCCAAAAGCCGGTCAGCACCTGCGCAAACAAACCCCGCCGCCGCAACGCCCGGGCATGCTCGTAGGTGGGCAGGGCCGACTCCGCGTTCAAGGTCGAGCCATGCCCCAAGATCACCAGGGCGGCGTCACTGTAATCGCCATTTTTCATGTCCCAACCTTAAGCATAGTGCATTCTGCCCCGCTCACCAAGGACGGAATGGGCCGCCGCAGCCGGCCGGGGCGGCCCGGGTGGTTTGCCCACCCCCCCGGACAGCCCCTGAGACCGTGGCTGCTGCAGAGTTCAGCCCTCGCACGACACAGGCTGAATTTGCTCCATGCGACAACGCTCCCGGCCTGTCGTCTCACAATAAAACAGGTGGCGGAGGCTTGACGCCGTGCCGGCGCCGGGCGAAATTGGCGCCGTAAGCACAAATCGCACTCCTGCGCACTATGAAGACAGCATCGCAATCTTCCCGCCGTCGTTTCCTGCAAACCACTTCGGCCGCCGTGGTGGTGGCGCCATGGGTTCTTTCCAGTGCCCGCGCCGCGGCCATGGAAACGCCGCTCAAGATCGGGCTGGTCGGCTGCGGCGGACGCGGCTCGGGGGCGGCGGACAATGCGTTGAAGGCGGATCCCAACGTGCAGTTGACCGCCCTGGGTGATGTCTTCGAAGCGCCCTTGCGCAATGCCCTGGCCGAGTTGCAAAGAAAACATGCCGACAAGGTCAAGGTGACGCCCGACCATTGCTTTGTGGGACTCGACGCCTACAAGAAAGTCATCGAGAGCGGCGTGGACGTCGTCCTGCTGGCCACCCCGCCCGGATTCCGCCCGCAACACCTGGCTGCCGCCGTGGCCGCGGGCAAGCATGTCTTCTGTGAAAAACCCATGGCCACCGATGCCCCCGGCGTGCGCTCCATCATGGAGTCCACCAAACTGGCACGTCAAAAGAAACTGGCCATCGTGGCCGGCTTTTGCTGGCGCTACAACCAGGCGCGGCGGGAATTTTACAAGCGCGTGCACGATGGCGCCCTGGGCGCTCTGCGCGCCATTTACGCCACCTACCTCACCAGCCCCGTCAAACCCATGCCCCCCGCCAGCAGCCGGCCGCCGGGCATGGGCGATGTGGAGTGGCAGTTGCGCAACTGGTACAATTTTGTCTGGCTCTCCGGCGATGGCCTGGTGGAGCAGGCCTGCCACAGCGTGGACAAGATCGCCTGGGCCATGAAAGACCAGCCCCCGCTCAAGGCCGTGGCCAATGGCGGCCGCAATGTCCCCAACGGCGAGGGCAACATCTACGATCACATTGACGTGTTTTACGAGTACCCCAACGGCGTGCGCGCCTTCATGGCCCAGCGGCAAATCGCCGGCTGCGTGGGGGACAATTCCGATTACCTCATGGGCGAAAAGGGCACCGGCACCATCAAGGGCTGGAATGTGCCGGTCATCCAGACGGACGAGCTCTGGCGCTATCGGGGCGAAAGCAAGGACATGTACCAGGTGGAGCATGATGAACTGTTTGCCTCCATCCGCAAAGGCCAGCCCATCAACGATGGCGATTGGATGGCCACCAGCACGCTCATGGCCATCATGGGGCGCATGGCTGCCTACACAGGCCAGGAAATCACCTGGGAAATGGCGCTCAATTCCCAGGAGCAACTGGTGCCTGAGAATCTTACCTGGGACATGAAGCTGCCCATCAAACCCATGGCCGTCCCGGGCAGGACCAAGTTTGTTTAAGCATGCGGCGCCGCTGACGGGCCGGTTGCCATTGCAGACGGGACTGGCCTTGGTTTCAACCGGGGATCAATCCCGGCAGTCGGCCACATTCCCGCCAGATGGCCTCCTCGATGGCCTCCACCGAACCGGTGGCGTCCAACCACTTGACCCGCTGCGGCTCGGCCGCGGCAATCTGGCGGTAGCCTTCCTCCACCCGCGCGAAGAATTCCCGGCCGGCCTCTTCCATGCGATCCCGGGCGGGCACCCGCCCCCGCGCCAGGCGCCGGGCTTCGCTCACCTCCAGGGGCACATGCAGAACCAGGGTCAAATCCGGCCGGGCATCCCCCACAGCAAAATCAATAATGGCCTGAACCTGCCGCAAATCCAACTGGCGGCCGTACCCTTGATAAGCCGTGGTGGAATCATAAAAGCGATCGCACAAAACACATTTGCCCGCCGCCAGGGCGGGGCGGATGACTTCGCGCACCAGTTGCGCGCGCGCCGCGCAAATGAGCAGCAGCTCGGTCTCCGCTGCCATGGCGCCCCCGGCAAAGAAATGTTTGACCAGCTCGCGAATGCGCTCGCCGAGGGCCGTGCCGCCGGGTTCACGCAAGGCCACCACCTCCCTCCCGGCTTTCCGCAATCGCCCCGCCAGCCGCTCAATTTGGGTGGACTTGCCGCTGCCTTCCGTCCCCTCGAAGGTGATAAACCAGCCCATGGGGCTTAGTGTGCGGGTTGGGTGGGTGTGGCGGCCGCCTGCGGGGGCTGGCTTTGCTGGAAGGGCCCCACCAGATACTCCACCAGCGAGAAAATCTGATCATCGGTAAGCGGCCCGCCCTGGCTCCGGGCAAAGGCCGGCATCAACGTACCCGGCTTCCCAAACATCACCCATTGCAGCCAGTACTCGCGCTGGGCGGGACGTTTGGGATTGCGCAAATCCGGCACCATCTGGGCGCGGTGAGGGGCATCATGACAGACACCGCATACGGCGGCAAACAGCTCCGCCCCCATCTTGCCGCGTCCCGGATCCGAATGGCACGAGGCGCAGCCGCCCTTGAACACCAGTTGCCGGTCCTGCTTGGCCAGCTCAAGGTTCATCTGCCGCTGCTGGGCGGTCATGGCGTTGCCGCCGGCATTGGGATTTTGCAGCACCGGATCCGGCACCCGGGCGCTGACCACCAGATATTGCGGCCCATGGGAGGTATTCAACGTCACCGTTTTGGTCACCAGCCCATACTTCCCGCGCACGTCCATGTTGATTTCAATTTTCCCCGTCCCGCCCGGCGGAATGCGATATGGATAACTGGGCAGCGTGGCCACTGTGCAACCACAGGAGGAGTGCGTGTTGAGTATGGAAACCTCCGCCGGCCCTTGATTGGTGCACAGGAAAACAAAATGGACATTGGTATCTCCGCTCTTGGCCCGCACTTCCTTGGCCATGGCATCCCAAACCAACGTGTTGGGGGGAAAGTTGGGCAGGGCCGGCTGTGGCGTGGAGGGAAGTACGGTTGGCCCCGGCGCAGGCGCAGGTGCCTGAGCCGGATTCGGAGCGGGCGGCGGTATGACCGGAATGGGCGGCTGTGCCGGAAGCGGAGGCGGGGGCGGTATGGAAGGCGGCACGGGTTGGGGCGCAGGCTGGGGTTGACTGAGGAGCCCCCAGCCGGTGATCAGCACCACCGCATAAAAGATGGGTAACAGGCAGCGCTTCATGGCCATCTAAGTTACCACAGAAATGATGCAGAAAAAGGCAAAAAACTCACCCGCAACCCACGCCGTCCCCCCGGCATAAAGCCCTACTCGCCCGCCAGGGGATAAATATCCAGCCGCCGGAAAAAGATTTCCGCCCCGTTGCTCTGCAAATAGATGCGCCCCGCGCTGGGATAGGCCGACTCCCCCGCCAGCACCGGCACGTCATTCACCTTGACCCGCAAGGTGGCTCCCAACGCAATAATCTCAAGGGTATTCCATTCCCCATGCGGTTTCTCCAAATCTTCTTTGCCGCGGAAGCCGGTTTTGTCCACCACCTGCTCCGCCCCGGGCCGCTTGAAGGTGTCATAGCTCCGCACCTTGGTCTGGCCGTCCACCGTCAGTTTGGCGCCCTCCAACACCACCACATCGCCGGTCTGCCCCTCCGCAATTTGGATTTCAATGGCGCGCATCCACACCTTGTCCTCGCCCACCCCATGAATGCACAGGCCGCTGTTGCGGGTGCGCTCCTTGCGCCGGCCCCAGGTGGCCTCGCCCCATTTGAACTCGGCCACCAGCCGGTAATTGGCGTAGCTCCGGCGAGTGGCCAGGTATCCCGTGCGCTGGCCGCTGATGCGTAACACCCCGTTGGTCAAAACAAACACTCCATCGCGATCAGCGAAAGTGCCGTCACGCTCCAGCCAGGGATAAAAGCCGCCAAATCCTTCCCATTCAATAGTTGCTCCGGCTGGCGCACGGCCAGAGGGCGGTCCTTAAACCAATCCCAGTAGCGCCGGGTTTCCGCCGCCTGCCGCAGCGCTGCCACCTTGTTGGAATCGGCGCCCAGTCCCAGGAGCCAGGCATAAAACTCCTCATCCGCCACCGGCGCCAATGCCGCTGGCGGATTGGTGGCGGGGACGGCATTGGCGGCCGGATTGGTTTGCGCCAATCCCGGCCACGCGCCCCCCATCCAGCAGCCCAGCAAGAAAATGGCGGCCAACTTCGACCGACCCCGGGGAATGCGATTATAAGTCATAAGGCAGGAAGCGTATCATCCGAATGTAACCGGCATCATGCTCGGTGATGAGAATGTTGCCAAAAGGATCCAAGGCAATCGCGCGAATCTCACTCACCTTGTACTCATTGGGGGTGTCATAGAACCACCGTCCGTCCCCCGCATGCGATTCCCACGCCTGGTTGACGGCATCCCCGTTGAGCATCCGGTAAATGATGCCCTCGGTGTCCACATAACCCACCTGGCTGCCGCGATCCGTGGCCACCAAAAAAGCGCCCGTGGGCAGAAACGCCACCCCCCGCACCTGATACAACGGGCAGTTGGTGGCCGGCAGGCCGCTGGTGATGAAGCCCGTGCTGCCGTTGCCGGCGATGATTTCGCGGGTGGCGCCATCCGCAGAAAAACGATACACCAGATGCTGCCCGCGCACCGTCACCACCAGCCGGCCTTGAGGATCCACGGTAAGGTTGCCCAAATCCGGCGCAATCACCGCAAAATCCGTGACCTGCTGCTCCGTGGCCGTCCAGCGTCGCACGCGGTCACTGGCGCAATAATAAACCACCTGTTCATCCTCGCTCACCCATAAGCCGCGGCCGCCGAAAATGGGGCCATTGGGATCGGTGAACACCGTGCGAATCATGCCGTTGGTATCCAGCCGCCGGATTTTGCCATTGTCCATGTCCAGGATATAAACCACCCCATTGGTCAGCACGTACAAGCCATTGGGATGACTCAGCGCCACCGCCGTGCCGTTGGTCAGATAATCCGGGCCGTTGCCCCAGGCATTGGGTCCCGCCAGCCCGGTGCCGGCCACCGTCACAATGGTGCCGTCCGGCCGGATTTTTCGGATGCCATGCGCGTCCTTGTCCGCAATGTAAATATTGCCCCACAAATCCCCCATCGCCATGTGCGGCCGGGAAAGCTGGGCCGCCGTGGCCGGGCCGTTTTCATAAGCAGACTGCCACTTGTTGACATCCGCCGTCGTCACCCCCCCGGCCCCGGCGATGGTGAGGATGACGGAATAACAACGGGTAAAGCGGCCAAATCCGGCGGCGCCACCGGATATATCCACCGCCCGCACCCGGTAAAACCCCTGCGGCCCATCCAGCGGCAGGGGCAGGCTCAGGCGCTCCTGCACGGAATAGAAATTGCGCCGGGGCGTCCAGGAGGTGCCCTCGCCCAGTCGCGTCGTCTGCTCCAGGACCACTACGCCATTGGGGTAGGCGCCCACCACCTGGCCCTGCCCCTCAGGACCGGGGGGGAGCAGGACAAGCGCCCAAGCTTGCAAAGCCCAGGCCAGACTAAAAACCAGAAGACAACCTGTTTTCATCCGGGGCAAAATTACCTGGCCCCGAAACAGTACAAGACGCCGTCGTCTGCGCCAATGACAAAACGTCCCTCCACCACGGCGGCGGCGCCTTTAATAGGACGGCCAATCTCGTAGCTCCAGAGCTGCTTGCCGTCCGCCAGCGTCAGCAAATACACCTGGCCATCATCCGATCCGACCACCACCTTGTCCCCCGCCACCACCGGCGAGGAGTCCACCTTGCCACGGGTGGCAAACGTCCACAGGCCCTTGCCGGTCCTGGCGTCCGCACAATGCACCCGGCGATCGCGTCCGCCAAAAATTACCCGGTCACCGCTGACCGCCGGTGAGCCGAAGTACCCAAAACTCCGCTCCCGGTACGTCCACAGATTCGTGCGGCGGATCAGGTCCATGCACAAAAAGGAGTTTTCCGCCTGCCCGAAATAAGCCCGGTTTTCGTTCACCGCCACTGACCCGGGCACAAACGCCGTGGCGTCGAGCTGGGCAATTTTCTCGCCCCTGGCCAGGTCCACCACATGCAGCAGGGCATCGCAGCCGCCAAAATAGGCGCGCCCATCCGCCACCGCCGCGGCGCCGTTGATGTAATTGCCGGTCTCATACACCCAGTTGGATTTGCCGGTGGCCGCGTCCACACAATGCAGGCGGTTGTCATGGCTGCCCACGAGGATGACCGTGCGGTTCTGGATCTGGGCGAAATTGGCTCCACCGGTGATTTTTTCCTCGGTGGCATATTTCCAGAGGAGCTGGCCGTCACGGGCCCGCAAGGCGTATAAAAAACCATCAAACGCGCCAAAGTATAAAACCCCATTGTGATACAGCGTCGGCGCCTCAATGCTGTTGCTGGCCTTGAAACTCCAGACAGGCGCCCCGTTGCTGAGCCACAACGCATGGAAAACGCCATCCCCTGCGCCAAAAAAAACCTTCCCCTCCGCGATGGCCGCCGCTCCTTTGATGTCCCCGCCGGCCTTGAAGGTCCATAGCAGCTCCGGTCGCTCCGGCAGGCGGGCCGTGGTGGCGCCCGTTAACGCCGGGTTGCCTTGAAACATGGGCCACGAATCAGCGGTGGGCGCGCCTGCCGCCGCGCTTCCCAGGCCAACGGCCACCAACGCCACCCATGCCCCCATTTGCACGCGATGCCATGTGTTCATAGTGCGGTTATTGTACCACAGATTGGACGCCCTGACAGGCCCAAGGCCCACAAAAAAAACAGGCCGATCGCGGGATCGGCCTGCCACATCCGATGATCTGCCGGTTATGCCTCCGCCTGCCGTTTGCGCCGGGAATAGGCATGGGTGGCGTAACCGTAGAAGACCTCGGCGGCCTCCATGAAAGTTTCCGAGAGGGTGGGATGCGGATGAATGCATGCCGCCAGATCATGCGCCGTGGCCCCCATCTCCACCGCCAGCACCCCTTCGGCAATCAGCTCCCCCGCCCCGTGCCCCACAATGCCCGCCCCGAGGATGCGCTCGCTTTCCGGGTCAATGATCAACTTGGTCATGCCCTCCGTCTTGTCGAACGTCATCGCCCGGCCACTGGCGGCCCACGGGAATTTGGCCACCTCCACCTTGATGCCCTTCTGGCGGGCCTCCTCTTCCGTCAAGCCGCACCAGGCCAGCTCCGGCTCGGTGAACACCACGGCGGGGATGACCACATCCTTGAACACACTGGCCTCCCCGCACAGGCTCTCGATCGCCACCCGCGCTTCCTTGTGGGCCTTGTGCGCCAGGAGCACACCGCCGGCAATGTCTCCAATCGCCAGCAATTTCGGATCCGTAGTCTCCATCCGCTCGTTGACCTTGATGAACCCCTTTTCATCGCGGATGACCCGCGTGTTTTCCAGCCCGATGTCCTCGCCGTTGGGCACCCGGCCCACCGACACCAGCACGCGGTCGTACAACTCCTCCACCCGCTCGCCATTCACATCCATGAGCACGCGGATTTGTTTGCCGGCGGTGGCCATGTCGAGCACCCGCGTTTTAACGCGCAGCTCGCGGAAATTTTTCCGGGCGTAGTTCACCACCGGCCGCGCCAGGTCCGGATCGGCGCCCGAGAGGATGTTGTCCAGCGCCTCGACCACCGTCACCCGGCTGCCCAGGGCGGCATACACCGTCCCCAACTCCATCCCGATATAGCCCCCGCCTATGACCAGCAAATCTGCCGGGATGTCCGGCAGCTCCAGCGCCTCGCGCGAGGTCATCACGCGGGGATTGCCCAGATCAAAGGCCCGGGGCATGGCCGGCTTGCTGCCCACCGCAATGATGGCCTTGTCGTAGGTCAGAAATTTCTGGCCTTCGGGCGTTTCCACCCGCAGCAAATCCGAGCTTTCAAAGTAACCCCGGCCGGTCATGACCGTGACCTGCCGCATCTTGGCCAGGCTGGCCACACCGGCCCCGAGGCGCTGAAGCACGGAATCCTTCCACGCCCGCAGCTTGCTCACGTCAATTTTGGGTTCGCCAAAAACGATGCCGTGTTCGGCAAACGTTTTAGCCTCCGTGAGCACCTTGGTGGCATGCAACAGCGCCTTGGAAGGGATGCAGCCCTCATTCAAGCACACCCCGCCCAAACGGGGGGATTGATCCACCAGAATCACCTTCTTGCCCAGATCAGCGGCATAAAACGCCGCCGCATATCCGCCCGGGCCGGCGCCCAGGACGACTAAATCAGTCTTGATCGGTTCCATAAATGACATGCGCCATCGTTGCCGACGGCAGGTTGATTGTCCGGCAGGTTAAATCTTCACCAGTTCGGCCGGGAAATTTTCCAGAAAAGCCCGCAAATCGGTGATGAATCGCGCCGCCTGCGCGCCATCCACCAGCCGGTGATCGTAGGACAACGCCAGGGGCAGCAGCGTGCGTGGCGCCACCGCGCCATCCGGCTGCACCACCGGTTTCAACGCGCCGCGGCCCAACCCCAAAATGGCGCATTCGGGCTTGTTGACAATCGGCGTGAAATGGCCGCCCCCCAGCGGACCTTGATTCGAAATGGTACAGGTGCCGCCCTGCATGTCGGCCGGCGCCAGCTTGCGCTCGCGTGCCTTGTTGGCCACTTCCACCAGCGCCAGGGACAACTCCAGGAGACTCTTGCGATCCGCGTCGCGGATCACCGGCACCAGCAGGCCGGCCTCGGTGTCCACCGCAATGCCAATGTGATAATAATTTTTATAGACAATCTCCTGTGTTACCTCATCCAGGCTGCTGTTGAAAATGGGATGCTTCTTCAGCACCGCCACCAAAGCAATCATGGCAAAACCCGTCAGCGTCAGCCGTGCCCCCTTGGCTTCGTAGGCCGCGGCGTACTGCTGCCGCAGCGCCAGCAGGCCGGTAATGTCGGCCTCGTCAAACTGCGTCACCTGCGGCAGAGTGTTCACACTCTCCACCAGCCGCCGCGAAAGCACCTGCCGCAGCGGACTGAACGGCGCGCGGGTCACCGGCCCCCACTGGGCAAAGTCAATGCTCACCGGGGCCGCGGCCGCCGGACCACCCGCCGCCGGAGTCGCCGGCGCGCTGCGGGCCTTTTCCACGGCCCGAATCAACCCCTGGATGTACCGGCGCAAATCCTCCATCACAATGCGCCCGCCGTGCTGCGAGCCTTTGACCCGCCGCAAATCAATGCCCAACTCCCGCGCCAGCTTGCGAATGGTGGGAGAGGCCGGCGGAGTGAAGTATTGCTCGGTGCTTTCCACCGAAGGCATGGCCTCCGCCTCTGTCTCCACCTCCTCCGCCGGCGCAGCTTCTTCGGCGGGAGGCGGGGCGGCCGGGCGCGCCGGGGCGGGCCGGGCTTTGGCGGCCGCTGGCGCTGGCGCCGGTGCGGCAGCGGGCGCTCCCCCGCCGCTGACGGTCAAAATAACGGTGCCGGGCGTGATTTTGTCACCCACTTTTACCCGGATGGACTCCACCTTTCCCCCGGCGCTGGCGGGAATGGAGGCCACCGCCTTGCCGGTCTCCAATTCAATGATGTTCTGGCCTTCGCTGATTTCGTCACCCACGTTGACCAAGATGCTGACCACTACGCCGGATTCAGCGCCTTCGCCCAAATTTGGCAGCTTGATGTCCATACTCAAAGCTCGATTGATGCCTGTCGGCCCTCCGGGCGCCGCCCGGCTGGCAAACCTCAAGCGGGAATCAAAGCCCAACTTCACCCCTTCTGGCAAATGATTTTCTTCTGCCCTGTCCTCCCTGGCGGCCGGTGCCGCTCCAGGCGCACTGCCATTCTGCGGCGCCCGGGCCGCACACCAGATCTGCCCCTTCCCCCGCTCAGTCCTTTTCCATCCCCAAAATGGCCGGATCCCCATGCAGGGCAAAATTGCCGGCCCGGGTGATGCGCACCGGCAGGAGCTGGCCGATGTGGCGCTCGGAGCCTTCAAAAATGACGATTTTGTTGCACCGCGTCCGGCCCATCAAACGGGCCGGGTTCCGCTTGCTGGGGCCTTCCACGAGAATTTCGACAGTTTTGCCCACCATCGCCTGATAGCGGCGGGCGGCCACTTCATTGACCACCTCCATGAGCCGCGCATGGCGCTCTTCCTTGAGCGCCTGCGGCAGTTGCCCCTCCATCATCGCGGCGGGCGTATCGCGGCGTGGGCTGTACTTGAAAAGAAAGGCCTGGTCAAACTCCGCTTCCCGCACCAGCGACAGCGTTTGCTCAAAGTCCTCCTCCGTCTCCCCCGGAAAGCCGGCGATCAAGTCGGTGATGATGCCCATGCCGGGATTGACCTGACGGAGTTTGCGCACAATCTCCAGAAACCGCTCCCGCGTGTAGCCGCGATGCATGAGTTTGAGCACCCGGTTGCTGCCGCTTTGGGCGGGAATGTGCGCGCTTTCGGCCAGTTTGGGCAGGCGGGCATAAGCCTCCACCAAATCATCGCCATAGCCCTTGGGATGCGGCGCGGTGAAACGCAGCCGTTCCAGTCCCTCCAGCGCATGCACCGCCTCGAGGAGTTGAACAAAGGGCGATTTGCCGTCGCGCACCGGAATCATGCGCCGCCCGTAACTGGTGACAATCTGCCCCAACAGCGTGATCTCCTTCACCCCCTGCTCCACCAGCTCGCGGCATTCGGCGACAATGTCCTCCAGTGGCCGGCTGCGCTCCTGGCCGCGGGTATAAGGGACAATGCAAAACGTGCAATACTGGTTGCATCCCTGCATGATGCTTACAAAGGCCGTGGGAGCCTTGGGACCATTGCCGGCCAGCAAATGCTCGCGGATTTTTCCTTCGCTGGCCGGTTCCTCGCCGGTGTCCACCGCCTTGGCCCGCTGACCGTTGAGGATCTCCTCCAGATAATCAGCCGTCCGGTGAAACTTCTGCGTGCCGAGAATCAAATCTACATCCGGCAAACGGTCCAGCAACGACGCGCCCCGGCTCTGGGCCATGCAGCCCAAAAACCCCACCACCACCCCCGGCCGGCGGCGTTTCTGCTCGGTCACCAGCGAGCGCATTTTGTTGAGCGCCTTTTGCTCGGCATAGTCGCGCACGCTGCACGTGTTGAGCAGGATGACATCCGCCGTCTCTTCCGAGGCCGCCAGCGTGTAGCCGCGGGCCACCAGTTGGGCCGCCACCGCCTCGGAGTCGCGGGCGTTCATCTGGCAGCCGTAGGTTTTGATGTACACGCTGGGCATGGGCAGACTCTCCACGGGCGCCAGGGTCAGGCGTCAGGCAGCCGGGGCGATGACCCGCACCCCGCCCTTCTGGGCGGCACGCTTGCGTTTGGTCTCGTCCAGCTCCTTCTTGCGCAGGCGTAAGCTCTTGGGCGTCGCTTCCACGTACTCATCCGGCCCGATGTACTCCAGGGCGCGCTCCAGGGACATGCGCAGCGGCGGCTCCAGTTGAATGCCCTTGCCCTCGCCCTGCGAGCGCATGTTGGTCAGATGCTTGGTTTTGCAGGGGTTGACGGGAATGTCATTCTCCCGGGCGTTTTCCCCCACGATCATGCCCTTATACACCCGGTCGCCCGGCTCGATGAACAACCGGCCACGCTCCTGATTCATGTTGAGGGCATACGCCGTGGCGATGCCATCCTCGATGCTGACCAGCGAGCCGTTCTTGCGTGAAATGATCTCCCCGCGGAATGGGCCGTA
Source organism: Verrucomicrobiia bacterium (assembly GCA_026414565.1). Lineage (NCBI taxonomy): Bacteria > Pseudomonadati > Verrucomicrobiota > Verrucomicrobiia > Verrucomicrobiia bacterium. Next base: position 59,200 of record JAOAIT010000007.1, on the reverse strand, counting down.
TTCATGGAACAAATGGCTCATCACCCCCAGCCCGCGGGTCATGTTCACCAGATCCGTCTCAAAACCAATCAACCCCCGCATGGGAATCAGCGCCTCCACCGTCACGTGCTCGCCATGATGATCCATGTGGGTGATCTCCGCCTTGCGGTTGGCCAGGTTTTCCAGCACCGGCCCCATGTACTCCTTGGGGATCTCCAGAAACATCTTTTCAATCGGCTCCAGCAGGTTGCCCTGGGCATCCTGCCGGAAAATCACCTCCGGGCGGGACACCAGCACTTCATAGCCCTCCCGGCGCATTTGCTCCACCAGAATGGCGATTTGCATCTCCCCGCGCCCGCTGACATTGAAGATGTTGGGGGCGTCAGTATCCTCCACCCGCAGCGACACGTTGGTCCGCAGCTCCTTCATCAGGCGCTCCTTCAAATGGCGCGCCGTGACCAGGTGCCCCTCCGTGCCGGCCAGCGGCCCGTCATTCACGGCAAACTGCATCTGAATGGTGGGCGGATCAATGGGCACAAACGGCAGGGCGGGACGCTCTTCCGAATCGGCGATCGTCTCCCCGATGAACACCTCTTCAAAGCCGGTCACGCCCACGATGTCGCCGGCATGAGCCTCGGGCACTTCGATGCGCTTGAGGCCTTCAAAATGGAAAATGGCGGTGATTTTGCCTGGCGTTTTGGCGCCGTTGCCGTGCAGACACACGGCGTTGTCGCCCACCTTGATTTTGCCGCTGTAGATTTTGCCAAAAGCAATTCGCCCGAGGTAGTCCGAATAATCCAGATTGGCCACCAGCAGTTGGAAACCCTCGCCCGCTCGCGCGCGCGGCGGGGGGATGTGCCGCACGATGGCCTCGAAGAGCGGCCCCATGTGATCAGTGGTGTCCTCCAGTTTCTCGCGGGCGTAACCATCCTTCGCGCTGGCATAAATCACGGGGAAATCGAGCTGCTCATCGGTGGCATGCAGCGAGAGAAACAAATCAAAAACCTGGTCCAGCACGCGATGCGGCTGCGCGTTCTCCCGGTCAATCTTGTTGATGACCACGATCGGCTTGGCCCCCGCCTCGAGCGCCTTCCGCAACACAAAACGGGTCTGGGCCTGCGGGCCTTCCGCGGCGTCCACCACCAGCAACACCCCGTCAATCATGTTCATGATGCGCTCCACCTCGCCGCCAAAGTCGGCGTGGCCGGGAGTGTCCACGATGTTGATGTGGTAATCCTTATATTTGAAAGCGGCGTTTTTGGCGCGGATGGTGATGCCTTTCTCGCGCTCCAAATCCATGGAATCCATGATCCGCTCCTCGGCCGCAATGGCCTGATTGGCGCGGAAGGTGCCCGACTGTTTCAACAAGCAATCCACCAACGTGGTCTTGCCATGGTCCACGTGGGCGATGATCGCGATATTGCGAATGTGCTGCATACGTTTCCTGACGCCGGCGGCAAAACCACCGCCGGCTTAATATACACAAAGGGCCGGCGTTTGGCAGCCTCCGTGGTGCCGCAGGCCGGGTCTGGCCCGGCGGGCAGCGTAGTGTGCCCTTTTTCCGCCAAACGTCAAGTGGGCGAAAATGTCCCCCACCCCTTCCCTCATGTTCAAGGGATTACCCCCCCATCTTAAAGCTTGACAGCAGAAGCAGCGCCGGAGCCCCCTCCCGGCAGCCCGGCCCCTAGTGTGTCCCGGGGTTGTCCGGTTTTTCCGGTTTTTCCAGTTTCTTGAGCCGCTCCTGAAAGGCGCGCCGCTGGGCCGGCGTCAGCTCCGCCTCAATGTTGCGATGCAACTGGCGCAGCGCCTGCTGCAGCTCCTGGCGGGTGTTGGACTGGATGCGGCCCACTTCCTGCGTAAAGGCCTGATAATGTTTCTCGATGGCTTCGGCCTGCTCGGCAGTGGGGCGTATGGCCCGCAGGTAGCTGGCCTTGCGGCTTTCCCCCCAGCGGCGGGTCAAATTATCAGCTCGCGCCGTTTTGTTGGTGGGGGCGGGCGTGTTGACCGCCGCCGGCGGAGGGGACGGCTCCTCGGCGGCGCCCCCACGCCGGGCCACCACCCAGCCCGTGGCCACGCCCAGGCCAAAGAGCGCCGCCAGCGCAAGTCCCGTTTTCCATGCCACCCAGTTGATCACGGCAGGGCCTCCTCAAGCACCACTTCCGCCAAATCAGGCTCCCAATCCGTACCCGGCAGGATGAGCCAGCACAACAACACGATCACCGTGGCCACCGGCAGCGCGCGCACCGACATCTCCCACCACAATTCCAAGGGCACCGTCTGCGCGCGGGCCAGCCGCGACATTACCCGGCCATGAAAGCCCAACGGCGGCGCCCCGGCCGGCGCCGGCCGGGGCCAGCGCCGCCGCGCCACCGTGCTTAGCTGCTGCCACGGGGACAGATCGGTTTTCATAGCCTGCTTCCCAATCGTTGCATCCATTGCCGCAATTTGCGCCGGGCCCGAAAGGCGCGCACCCGGATTGCCACGCTGGACCACCCGGTCAACTGCTGCACTTCAGTGGCCGTGCGGCCTTCCATATCCAGCATCTCAATAACCACCCGCTCCTCCGGCGTCAACCGGGCCAGCAGTTTTTGCGCCAGCTCCACCGTCCCGGTCTGCAGATCCGCCAGCCGCTCCGGCGACACCAGACTATGCTCCAGCGCCTGGGCTTCTTCTTCCGTCAAATCCGCCAGCCGCCATTCCTTCTTGCGGCTTTCGGCCCGCAGATAATCAAGGCATTGGTTGGTGGCGATGCGCGCCACCCAATGCCGCAGCGGCGCGCGTTCGCTCCACGCGCCCAGTTTTTCAAAAAACTTGACCAGCACTTCCTGCGCCACATCCTGCTCCGCCGCCGCCGCAATGCGCCGGGCGCGGATAATGGCCATCACCGTGGGATACAGGGCGTCAATCAACGCCCGGGCCGCGGCCTCATCGCGCCGGCGCAGCCACGCCTGCACCCAGCGCTTGAGGTCGGCCTCTGTCGGTTCTCCATGAGCCGCTGCATCCCGGGACACCCCATCAATCTAACGAGAGTCGCCCCCCAAGTGTTACTAAAAAATCCAGGATGCCCCCCCCTTAACCAGGAGCTGGAATACGCGGGTTTGCCGCACTGACCCGGCAAAACGCCCCCCGGCTGGCTTTCCGCCAATGCGCATCGGCGTCCCACCCCCTCCGGCAGCAGGGGCTCAGCCCACGTCAGGGGGTCTCCACCTCACACCAGCTCCGGAAACGCCTTCTCCGGATCCACGCCCAAATCGTGGATGGCCTGGGTGACCACTGCCGGTTTAATTTTGCCACGCAGGCTCAACGCATACAGCGTGGCAATGACCGTGCACTCGGCGTCCACCTCGAAGAACCGGCGCAGCCGGGCGCGCGTGTCGCTGCGGCCAAAACCGTCCGTGCCCAGAGTAAAGAGGCCGCCCGGTACCCAGGGCGCAATCTGATCCGGCACGCTCTTCATGTGATCGGAAACGGCCACAAAAGGACCGCTTTCTTTCTCCAGCAGAGTCTCCACATACGATTTCCGCGGCGCCGCCTCCGGATGGAGCATGTTCCAGCGGCGCGCCAGCAGGGCATCCGTGCGCAGCTTTTTGTAATTGGTGGCGCTCCAAACATCGGCGCCCACGCCGTACCGGGAGGCCAGGATCTCCTGAGCCTTGAGGGCGGAATGAATGATCGTGCCGCTGCCCAGAATGTGGGCCTTGTGCTTCAAGCCCTCCGGCGCCGCCTTGTACTTGTACAACCCCTTGAGGATGCCCTCCTCCGCCCCGGCCGGCATCGGGGGCATGGGGTAATTTTCGTTGTACAGGGTGAGGTAGTAAAAAATATCCTCGCCCTCCTGATACATCCGGCGCAAGCCATCGCAAATGATGACAGCGATCTCGTACGCGAAGGCGGGATCGTACGTCAACAGCGTGGGGATGGTGCTGGCCAACAGCAGACTGTGGCCATCCTGGTGTTGCAGGCCCTCGCCATTGAGGGTGGTCCGCCCGCAGGTGGCCCCCAGCAGAAAGCCCCGGGCGCGGATGTCGCCCGCCAGCCACATCAGATCCCCCACGCGCTGGAAGCCAAACATGGAATAGTAAATGTAGAACGGCACCATCGGGATGCCATGCGAGGCATAGGCCGTGCCGGCCGCGATGAAGGAGGCCATGGAGCCGGCCTCGGTGATGCCCTCCTCCAGAATCTGGCCATCCCGCGCCTCCTTGTAATACGAGAGCGATTTATGATCCACCGGCTCGTAGAGCTGGCCTTTGGAGGAGTAAATGCCAAATTCCCGGAAGAGCGGATCCATGCCGAAGGTGCGCGCCTCATCCGGAATGATGGGCACGATGTGCCGCCCCAGGTTTTTATTGCGCAGCAATCCCACCAGCAGCCGCACAAAAGCCATGGTGGTCGAGGCCGGCGTGCTCGAGCCTTTAAGAAACTCATTGAAATCACTCAATTTGGGCGTCGTCAGCGGCGCGGCTTTGACCTTCCGCTGCGGCAGAAAACCGCCCAACGCTTTGCGCCGCTCCAGGAGGTATTTGCTCTCCGGACTGTCCGGCGGCGGCCGGTAAAACGGCGCCTCGGCAATCTCTTCGTCGCTGATGGGAACGCCAAAACGGGCGCGAAACTCGCGCAGCTCCTTTTCGTTGAGCTTCTTCTGCTGGTGTGAAATGTTGCGGCCTTCGCCGGCCTCGCCCAGGCCGTAACCTTTGACGGTTTGCGCCAGGATCACCGTGGGCTGCCCCTTGTGATGCACGGCCGCATGATAGGCCGCATACACCTTGCGGCGATCATGCCCGCCGCGCATGAGCTTGCGCAACTGCTCGTCAGTCAGATGATTGACCAGCTCGAGCAGCGGCGGGGATTTGCCGAAGAAATGCTTGCGGATATAGCTGCCGGGCTCGACGGAATATTTTTGCGATTCACCGTCAATGGTCTCCTCCATCCGCCGCTTGAGCAGGCCGGTTTTGTCGGCTTTGAGGAGCTTGTCCCAGTCGGAGCCCCAGATGACCTTGATGACGTTCCAGCCGGCGCCGCGGAAGGCGCTTTCCAACTCCTGGATGATCTTGCCATTGCCGCGGACGGGGCCGTCCAGCCGCTGCAGGTTGCAGTTGACCACCCAAATCAGGTTGTCCAGATTCTCGCGCGAGGCCAGCGTGATGGCGCCCAGCGTCTCCGGCTCGTCCGATTCGCCATCGCCCACAAAACACCACACCTTGGGCTCCTCGCCCTTCAACAAGCCGCGGTTTTTCAAGTACCGGTTGAAACGCGCCTGATAAATGGAATTGATCGGCCCCAAGCCCATGGACACAGTGGGGAATTGCCAGAACTCCGGCATCAAATAGGGGTGGGGATACGAGGACAACCCGCCGCCCTCCGCCAGCTCCTGGCGGAAATGGTGCAGGTGCTGCTCGGTGAGCCGGCCTTCCAGAAACGCCCGCGCATAAATCCCCGGCGCGGCATGCCCCTGAAAGAAGACCATGTCCGCCGGGCGATCCCCGTCACCCCCGCGGAAGAAATGGTTGAAACCCACTTCATACAGCGTGGCGCAGGAGGCGTAGGTGGAAATGTGGCCGCCAATGCCGTCATTGTCCTTGTTGGCATTCACCACCATCGCCATGGCGTTCCAGCGGATGTAGCTCTTGATGCGCCGCTCCAGCTCGGGATCGCCAGGATAATCGGGTTCCTCCTCCGGCGGGATGGTGTTCAGGTAGGGGGTCCGCACCACGTGGGGCACTTCGAGACCGGCCTTGCGCAACCGCTCGATGAACGTGCTCATCACCATGCCGGCCTCTTCCGGCGGTTCTTCCGCCAGCGAGACTTCCAGGAGGTTTTCGCAGCAGGCCATGGCGGCATTCAGCGCCGCCCGCGTGGCCCGGCTCATGCCGGGGACGCCTGCGCCCAGGGGATCCGTTGCTTGTTCCGGTTTCACAGCGTTATCGTGAGGGGGCACCACGTCCGCAAAGAGGGGAAAAGCTCAACACGAGCGCCGTCTGAACGGGCATCGTCCGCCCTCGAGTGCCCCAATATATCCGCCCGGCCGGCGGTTGACAACAGCAGGCCCACCCGCCGCCAGGCCCCGCAGCCGCTTCAGCGCGGCGGCTGCATCTGCTTCATCATCACTCCCTGCATCAACTCCATCATGCCGGGGTACTTGGTATAATCCGCCGGCAGGGCAAACGTCTCGGCGGCAGGGCGGTCCAGCTTGATGTCCTTGTAAAGGATGGTGACTTCGTTGCCTTTTTCGCTGGTTTGAATCTTGACGGGAAAATCCTTGAGTTTGGCCGCCTGCCACACCATGACCTCGCGCTTCTTGCCCTGATCGTCCTCGAAGGTGTAGCGGTATTTGGCGCAGTCGTAGCCTTCAACTTTTTCCTCTCCCAGCTTGGTGCGCTCGATTTTGGGTTCTTTGTCCAGCGCCTCCGCCTGTTCCTTGGGCAGGGGCATGTCCGCGTAGGCTTTGGCGGTGGGATAAATGAGCTGCAGGCGCTTGGTCTGCTTGTCCACAATGGTGGAAATCTTGTCCATGCCCATGGCTTTCAACTGGGCCGCCATGTCCGCGGAAATGTCCGGGCCCTTGATCTGGCCCAGATCCATGTCCAGGCGGATCTTATCGTCCAGCAGGGCAAAATTTGCCAGCAACGTGGTGATGCCCTTGGCTTCTTTCATCGCAATGTCCGCCTTGGCACTGAACCCTTTGATGTCACCGAAGAGCTTCGTAAAGGCGGCGTCAAAGGCGGAGCCGGGACCCGCCCCGCCCACTTGGGCGCGGCCCACCAAAGGCAGGGCAAGGAAACACACTAGAAGGACTGCTGGCCGGAATATCTTTTTCATAAATGTAAGTTTAACTTAGCCGCTTTTTTGGGCCTGGCCAGTAAATTATTGGCCGCCCCGCCGGGCGCCAGCCCCCCTCCGGCATGCTCCCAAATTCGGGGATCCCAAGGCCGGGGCCGGTCAATCCACCTCGCCCACCCGGTAAAAGCGGCGCGGAGCCAGCCGCGGATCCGGCGTGACGTAGTGCATGGGGTTGTTGGTCGCGGTGATCAAGTCCAGGCTCTGCCACGGGCCGGTGATGTCATCCGCATACAAAATCTCGTAGTTGTAAGCCGGGAAGGCCGGGAAGGTCAGACGGAACTGGCGGTTGGTCAGCAGCGTCACCCCGCTGATCGTCTGGTTGGTGGACAGGATTTTCAACGTCACCCCCCCCTGCGCGCCATATTGGCCTTCCACAGAGATGTTGTAAGTGGTGTTGGACGTGACGTTGAGCATCAGGCGGCTGTAGCGGGCGCCTTCCTTGGCAAAATCATTTTGCCCCAGCAGGTTGGCCACGTTGAAGTTGACCCCGCGGAAAACCGCCAGCACGGTGTCAATGCTGCTCCCTTCCGTGGTAAAAATTACCCGTCCGGTAAAGGGCGCCGTCCAGCTCCACCAAACGGAGCCGCCCCCCACCACGCTGGGGTTGGAGTATTCGCCCGTTTCCCGCGTGGCATTGACCGTGGTGCCCGTCACCACCGCGGGGAACCCCACAATCGCCAGGCGGTTGGAAAACATGTCATTGGGGGGCGCCGTAAGCTGCTCCAGTTGCAGGTTGATCACCCCAAAATCCAAGGACGGCGGGTCACTCACAAGAGCCGTGTCCACCGCGATGTAATACGTCCGGCCCACCACAGCCGTGAAGGTCACCGAGCTGTTAGGGGCGAACAGGACATCATCATTATTGGTGGCCACCACCGTCAAAGCATTCAGCGCCGTACCCGTGTACACCGCCAACACTGTGTCCAAGGGCGCCCCGGAATTGTCTGGATGCCAGGACAGGCTGTCGTAGGTGTTGATGGTGGTCACCCCGTTGCCCGGCGCCGTCCAGCGCCACCACAGGGAGCGCCCCCCGGCCACGCCGGCGTGATTGGGCTCGCCAGCTTCCTTGGTCGCAATGAGATTGGTGGCGGTCACCTGCACCGATGAACCGGACAAGGGCGCGGCATTGGCCCAGTTGTCATTGGGCAAAGCCGGCATGGGTTCAAAATACAAATTCACCACCGCCTCGCCGTACTCGCTGGCGGCCACGCCCGTGACCTGAATCTTGTACTCGCGGCCGGGTATCGTGGGAAAACTCACCCGGCTGCGGAAATCGTTGGTGCCATAAACATTCCAGGCCACGAGCTGGTAATCCGTAAAATCAGCATTGTTGCCCGTCCACACCCCCAACAACGTGACAAAACTGCTGTCGGCGGTGTCAATCGTCACCAGGCCGTTGGTGGGCGCCACCCAGCCCCACCAGAGGGTGCGCAAATCGCGCTCCGCGTTGGGCGGCAAGGGCTCGCGGTTTTCCGCATTGGCGCGGCCATTGTAACTATAGCTGGTGGCCCGATGACCGGTGAGCATGATCCGGTTGGCTACCATGTTGTTGTCCGGCACGATGCCCAGCTTGATAAAACCGTAATTCTCCGTGTTCACGTCATACGCGCCATCCACAAAAATGTAATAAGTCTGGTTGGTGCGGGCGTTGGCCAGGGGCACCAGACTGGTGACATCGAAGGCCGAGGCTCCATTATCATCACTGGTATCAGGCCCCACCGCCCATGCCAGGCCGGCGATGGTGGGAGGATTCTGGGAGTTGGTCAGCACGCCTAAAAAGGTGTTGAACATGCTCCCGTAGGTTGTGATTAGATAATTGCCATTCGCCGGCGGGGTCCATTTCCACCAAACCGACTGCCGCGGGAAGAAGCGCGTGTTGAAAGGATCATCCTGCGTGGCGTTGGTTTTGTTTTCCTCCCCATCCTCCTTGGTAGCCAGGCCGTTCATGCCGGTGGCCCGGACCACGGCGCCCGTCAACGCAATGGCCTGGCTCAGGTGGTCATTGTGCGGTTGGATGCGCAGAGTGATCTGGCCGCTCTGGGTATTGGTGACCCCGCCGTCCACCCATTGGGCGCCGTCCACCGCAATCCGATACACATCGGCCGTGCTGGTAACCGTCACCGCGATCAAATTGCCAAACTGGTCAATGGATGCATCCCCCCCCCAATACACCTCGGTATCGGAAGCCACCTTGACAATATTTGTGATGGCCGGGCCGGTGGCCCGATAGACCGAAAGCACCGTCTGGCATGTGCTAGGATAGGTGCTGATCAGGTAATTGCCAGGCGCCGGCGGCGTCCACTCCCACCACAACGATTTCCCGGGGGGATTGGTGCCGCGATTGATCGAGCCGGTGGCGTGGGTATGCTCATAAGGCTCCTTGCCCGCCTTGCCGTTGTAGGAAATCTGCTCGACAAAGGCCCCCCGCACCACCCGCCGATCGGCAAACAAATCGTTGTTCGGCATAATGGACAACCGCACCATCCCCCCGCCACCTGCCCCCACACCGTCCACCACAATTTTGTAGGCCACACTGGCGCTCGCGTTGGTGAGCGCGATCAAATCCCCCATGGGCATCCCCCACGGATCCACGCCGTCATTATCCACCGCCACCAGGCTCAGGGCATTGACACTGTTGCCGGTGAATATGCCCAACACCGTGTTGAAGGAGCTGCCATAGGTGGTGATCAGGTAATTGCCGTTGGTGGGCGGCGTCCACTCAAACCAAACCGTCTGGCGGCTGGCGCTGGGCAGCAACACCGGCTCCCCGGCCTCGGCAGTGGCCCCCAGGTTGTCCGTGGTCACATCCACATAATTCGTGCGGGGCAGCACCCAACGCTGTTGGAACCGATCATAAGCCGGTGCCGCGGCCGCGGGGAGCAGGGACACCAAAAGCACGCATGCCAGCCATCCGGCGGGGTTATGTTTCAGAGCCATCATGTGTCCACCAGCATGGCACAAAAAAGCCTGAATTTCAAACCTTTCCTGCCGCTGGCGCCTCTCCCGCGCATGTTCGCCGCCCTTTATTTGCCCAACCGCCAGAGCTTGGGAAAACCGCCCCCAGACCCGGCCATTCTTCCGCCCAGCCACGGCAGGCAGCCGGCCCATCACCCGCCCCCCTGGAGTTACCGATTGGAGTTTAGACTTGGAATGGCGGCAGGGTGGCGATACCAAAAGGCCATGCAAACCATGACTCCCCGCGAGCGTGTGCGCACCGCCTTGAATCATCGCGCCCCGGACCGCGCGCCCATTGACCTGGGCAGCACCTGGGTCACCGGCATTCACGCCAGCACCTACAGCAAGCTGCGACTGGCCCTCGGCCTGCCCCCCAAACGGGTCAAAGTGGACGAGCCTTACCAAATGCTGGCGGAGGTGGAGCCGGAAGTGGCCGATCTGCTGGGGGTGGATACCGTGACCGTCAAACTGCCCACCACCATCTTTGGTTTCCGCAACCAAAACTGGAAGCCTTTCACGCTCTTTGACGGGACAGAAGTGCTCGTGAGCGAGTTCTTCAATGTGACGGTGGATGAGCAGGGGGATCTCCTGATGCACCCCCAGGGCGATCTCAACGCACCGCCCTGCGCCCGCATGCCCCAGGGCGGAGATTTCTTTGATGCCATCGTGCGTCAGGCACCCGACGCCGAGGAGCATCTGGACCCCCGCGAATTCGCCGAGCAGCAGGTCAGCCGGCACACGGACGAAGACCTGGCTTTCTTGCAGCGGGTGACCGATGACCTCTACCGCCACACCGATAAATCCCTGGTGGGCTGCTGGGGGCAGGGCGGCTTTGGGGACATCGCGCTGGTGCCCGGCCTGAATGTCGCCCATCCCAAGGGCATCCGCGATCCCCAGCGCTGGTATGAAATGCTGGTGGAACGCCCCGATTACATCCGCGAAATTTTCGAAATCCAGTTCGAGATCGTCTTTGAAAACCTGAAGCTCTACCGACAGGCGGTGGGCGACAAAATTGATGTGCTGGTCATCAGCGGCACGGACTTTGGCAGCCAGCGCGGGCCGTTCATCTCACCCCAGATGTACCGCGAGCTGTTCAAACCCTACCACCAACGGCTCAATGAATGGGTGCATCAAAACACTCCCTGGAAAACTTTTTATCACTCCTGCGGCTCCATTGTCGCTTTTTTGGACGATTTCATCGAGGCGGGCGTGGACATCATCAACCCCGTCCAATGCTCCGCCGCCGGCATGGAGCCGGAGAAGTTGAAAAGCCGGTACGGCGATCGCCTCGTCTTCTGGGGCGGGGGCGTGAACACCCAACAAACCCTGCCGTTTGGCACGCCGGACGAAGTGCAGCAGGAGGTGGCCGAACGCCTCCGCGTCTTCAATCAAAACGGCGGCTTCGTGTTCAACACCATCCACAACATCCAGGCCCGCACGCCCGTGGAAAATGTGCTGGCCATGTACGAAACCGTCCTGGGACGCAGCTTGCGGCGCGCGTGAGGTTGGGGCTACCTTCCCCTCGGCATGACGGCGCGCGTGGAAATCATCAATACCGGCTCCGAGCTGCTGCTGGGCCGGGTGCTCAACACTCACCAGCTTTGGCTCTGCCGGCAACTGATAGATGCCGGCTTCCTCGTTCATCGGCAGGTCACCGTGGCCGATACCGGCCCGGAGATTGCCCAGGCCGTGCGCGAGGCCCTTGCGCGGGCGGAAATCGTCATCACCACCGGCGGCCTCGGCCCCACCTCGGACGACCTGACCCGCGACCACGTGGCCCAACTGCTGGGCCGCCGCCTGCAGGAAGACGCCGCTGTGCTGGCCCACATCGCCGCCTGGTTTGCACGCCGTCAGCGCCGCCAGCCCCCCACCACCCGCGTCCAGGCCCTGGTGCCCGAAGGCGCCACCGTCCTGATGAATCAATTTGGCACCGCCCCCGGACTGTGGCTGGAGGTGCCGGCGGGCCGCTTTCGCGCGGAGGGCGGCTCGGTGCTCATCATGTTGCCGGGACCGCCCCGCGAGCTGCAGCCCATGTTTTGCGATCAGGTGCTGCCCCGCCTGCGCCAGCATTTCCCCGGCCGGGAGGAATACGCCGTGGTCACGCTCCGCTCCACTGGCCTGGGCGAATCGCGCGTGGAGGAAATGATCACCCCGCCCTTGCAAGCGCTCCTGCAGCAAGGCCTGGAGCTGGGCTTCTGCGCGCGCCCGGCCGAGGTGGACGTGCGCCTCTCCGCCCGCGGCCCCCAGGCGGCGGAGCGGGTCAGCCAGGGCCGGCAAATCGTGGAAAAACTGGTGGGCCTCTGGATTTTTGGGGAAGGCGATGAAAAGCTGGAGGAAGTGGTGGCCCGTCTGCTGTTACAACAAAAAGTCCGGCTGGCGCTGGCGGAGTCCTGCACCGGCGGGTTTGTGGCGCATCGGCTTACCAACATTCCCGGCATCTCGCAGGCGCTCTGGGGCGGAGTGGTGGCCTACGCCAACGAAGCCAAAAGCGCCTGGTTGGATGTGCCCCCCGAGCTGCTGGCCGCCCATGGGGCGGTGAGCGCCCCCGTGGCCCAGGCCATGGCGCAAGGAGCCTTGCGCCGCGCCCAGGCCGACGTGGCCGTGGCCCTCACCGGCATTGCCGGGCCGGGAGGCGGCACCCCGGAGAAACCGGTGGGCACGGTCTTCCTGGCGCTGGCGTGGCGGGACGGGATTCACGTGCAAGCGCACCTGAATGCCATGGACCGCGAGACGTTCAAATACGTCACCTCGCAACAGGCCTTGGACTTGTTGCGGCGCCGGCTGCTGGGCCTGCCCCTCGAACAGGGGCGCCCATGAAAAAACCCCGTCAGCCGGGCGCTGGCGGGGTTGGATAAAAATCAGTCCTACCGGCTTACTCACCATCACTGCCGATGGCTTCCACCGGGCAGTTGGCAATCGCCTCTTCGCACTGTTTGACTTCTTCCTCGTTTTCCGGTTGTTTGAACACGTAGGAAAAGCCGCCTTCCTCGTTGCGCTTGAAGTTGTTCGGCGCGGTCTCCCGGCACAGGTCACAATCAATGCATTGATTGTCCACGTAATACTTGCCCGGCGCGTTGATCGGGTATTTGTTTGCTTTGTCAGCCATAAAAGATTCCGTGTTAAAAGCGTTAAACTAACGGACAAATCTTGCGGTTTCCCCCCTGCTTGGCAAGCCACTTTTGGCAAAATTTTGACGTTTTTTTGCCGTCTAAAAACCGCTCGCCACGCCCCGCGCCGCCGGGTTATGTTACTGCGGCAAGCCGTATGCGCAAGTCAGGTCCCGCATCTTCCTGGATGGCCGCAATCCTCGCAGCCCTGAGCTGCAGCGCCTGGATACTCTGCGCGGCCGAGCCCGCCTCCCCCCCACGCCCTTTTGCGCTGCAACGCGGCTTGGTGGCCCTGCCCGGAGACCGCGGCGCGCAAACCGCCCTGCAGCTTTGCCGCGGCTCCGAGCTGCTCTGTTATGTGCAGCTCCCCACGGCCGCCGAAGTGGAAACCGCCCGCCAAAACGCCGCCCGGGCCGGATGGTACGGAGTGCGCATTTTCATCGAGGAAGGCCCCCTGGACCGCCTGCACCTGGCCGATCACCTGGCGGATGTCACCCTGCCCTTGGGCGCAGCCTTGAAGATGCCCGAAGCGGAGGCCCTGCGCGTCACCCGCCCCGGCGGGCAGCTCATTCTGGGGCAGAAGACCCTCATCAAACCCTTTCCTCCCGGCGTGGATGACTGGATCCACCCCTATCACTCCCCGGATAACAACCCGGTTTCCCGGGACCAGGTAGCCCGGGGCCCCTATCTCACCCAATTCCTGGCGGATCCGCGCTACGCCCCGCTCCCCCAGGTCGCCGTGGCCGCCGCCGGCCGTATTTTCAAAGCCTTCGGGCACATCGCCTTCAAGGAACGGGAGGAGCCCTGGTTGAACACGCTGGCCGCGTTCAACGGTTACAACGGCACCCTGCTCTGGCGGCGCGAAATCTCCCCCGCGTTGATGGTGCATCGCAATACGCTCATCGCTACGGCCGACCGTCTCTATTTCGGCGATGATCGCTCTTGCAAAGTCTTCGCCGCCGCCACCGGCGAGCTGGTGGACGAAATCGCTCCCCCCGCGGATGTGGCCGGCGGCACTTTCTGGAAATGGATGGCGCTGGAGGACGGCGTGTTGTACGCCATGATCGGCCCCCAGGAAAAGCGGGATCCGGTCATCCGCGCCCGCAGCACCGGCCACGGCTGGCCCTGGAATCCGCTCTCACCCGGCTTCAATCAACCGGAGAATCCGTGGGGCTACGGTCACACGCTGCTGGCCATTCACCCCGAAACCAAGCGCATCCTCTGGCGGCATGTGGAGGAAAAACCCATGGATGGCCGGGCCATCTGCCTGAAAAATGGCCGCCTTTTTCTTTTCAGCCACGGGCAATACCTGGTGGCCCTGGAGGCCGCCACCGGCAGGGTAATCTGGCGCAAAACCCCGGAAAACGCGCCCGACTTGTTTCAAGCGCTCGGGCCTTACCTGGGACGGCAGGACTGGCGCACCAACTGGCGCACCACCGCCCTCATGCGCGCCGGCGACCAGGCCCTTTATTTTGCCGGACCCGCCATGGCCAGACTGGCGGCCGTGTCCACGGACGACGGCCGCCTGTTGTGGACGCAACCTTATGACAATTATCAACTGGTGCTCTATAACAACGCCCTGTACGGCATCAGCGGAGAAATTGACAAGGAAATCAGCCGCAAGTTTGATCCGCTGACCGGCCAGGTGCTGGCCGAGATTGCCATCAACCGCCGCGCCTGCACGCGCCCCACCGCCACCCCCGACGCCATCTTTTTCCGGGCGGGAGAAGGCTCGGTGCGGCTGGACACCACCCAGGACCGCCCCCAGCTCGTTTCCCCCATGCGCCCCAACTGCCATGACGGGGTGACCGTGGCCAACGGCCTGCTCTACTGGTGGCCCTCGGTGTGCGATTGCAATTTGAGCCTCTATGGCATCACCTGCCTCGGCCCGGCGGGAAACTTCGACTTCAATCAACCCGCCCGTGAAAGTGAACGCCTCCAGCGTTTCCGCGCCCCCGGCAATCCCCCGCCTCTGGTGCCCGCCCGTGGGGATTGGCCCGTGTTTCGGGCCGATGCGCAAGGCTCGGTGCACACTCCCGCCACCGTGCCCGAAAAGGCCCGCCAGCTCTGGGAAACAAACCTGCCGCCGCAGGTCATCCCCACCCCGCCCACGGCGGTGGAGGATTTGGTCTTCATCGGCGGCTCGGATGGTGTGGTGCGCGCCTTGCAAACCACCACCGGCCGGGCCGCCTGGACCGCTTTTACAGGCGGCGAATTACGCCTGCCACCCACCCTGGCCGGCGGCCGCGCCCTGGCGGGCAGCGGTGACGGCTGGGTCTATTGCTGGCGCGCCCGTGACGGCGCATTGCTCTGGAAATTCCGCGCCGCCCCCCTGGAGCGGCGGATTCCTGTCTATGGCAAACTCCTGTCCACCTGGCCCGCCGCCAGCGGGGTGCTGGTGCAGGACGGCGTGGCCTTTGTCGCGGCCGGTTTGGCCAATTACGACGGCACGCATGTTTATGCCCTGAATCTGAACGACGGCAGCCTGCGCTGGCAAAACAACACCTCCGGCCATCTGGATCGTGACAGCCGTACCGGCGCCGGTGTGCAGGGGCATCTGCTGCTGCTGGACCAACGCCTGTTCATGGCGGGCGGCAACGCCGTCTCACCGGCCGTCTATGACCTCGCCACCGGCCGCTGCCTCAATGAGGAGGATTTCACCCAGAAACAAAAACGCGGCAATCTCATCGGCTCGGTCAGTCCCCGCGGCTGGGAGCTGTACCTGGCTGGCAACGAAGTCCGCGTCGCCGGCAAGCCGTATTACGCCCACCCCCAGTGGCCGGTGTTCGACGACTGGGTCCTGAAAAAGACCCTCTACGTGACGGCGCAAGGGGTTGACCTGGCCTGGGCCAACACCAGCAAGCTCATGTGCTTTGACGATTTGGGCCAGAACCGCCCCGCTTTTCAACGCGCACAATGGGGCAAAACGGACATTAAAAATCCCGCTCCCCGCTGGAGCCACGACACGCCGGATGGCCGGGCCATGGCCGTGGGCGCCAACGCCGTGGTGGTGGTTTCCGGGGCGGAAATGGTGGCGCTGCGGCTGCAGGACGGCGCCACGCTATGGAAACTGCCGCTGCCCGCCGCCGCCGTGCCGTGGGGCCTGGCCCTTACCCGTGACGGGCGCATCATCGTTACGCTGGAAAACGGCCGGGTGCTGTGCTTTGGGTAGGCACGCAGTTTTTCACCCCCTGCGTTGAATACCCCCTGACAACGGCGGTTATTCCAACATCGCCGGCACGGGAGGGGGGCTTTGGCGGAAAGATTGGTAATAGCGCTCAAGGTACTCCCGCCCGGCCGCCTGACTGGTGATCAGCAGATCCCAATCCATTTCCGGCCGCTGTGGCAGTGGCCGCGGCGGCAGGGACCGGCCCTCCACACAGCGGGACAGCCGGTAAAACTCACGTCCCCAGGCCTTGGTCTCGCCCTGGGCCGTCATCAGCCCGGTCAGCTCGCTCACATCGGTGGCTTCCGGCTGATCATAAAAACCCCAGTTCAGCCAACCGGTCACCAGCCCCGCCGTAACTTCCACCAGCCGGCGGCACCAGCGGGCCTGCTGTTCTTCGTCCGCGGCGGGATGCCGCCCGCCATCAAAACGTGGTTTGGCCCCGCCATACCAGCCCATCTCGGCAATCACCACCGGTTTGCCGGCCCGGGCCACCTCCCGCGCCAGACATTCGGCATACGCCAGATTGCGCCATTCCTCCTCCGCCGAGCGGTATTCATAGGCCCCTTGTGCCAGCGGATAAAAATGAAATTCCAGGAAGTCCAAAAAGGGCGCCTGCCGCAACGGCTTGAAGGCGGAATAATGCCGCATGGTGGGCAAGACCGCCGGGATGCTCCACTGAATCAAGCCCACCGTGACGAGGGCGTTGGGATCCACGCTCTTGATGGCCGCCACCTGCCGGCGCGTCCATTCATCCGCCACGGACTCCCGAAAATGCTGGTAATCCAACAGCCACGCGTTGCGCGGCTGATCCTTGGCCTCCGGTGCCCGCAGGCCGTTGGCAAAAAAATTCTCCGGCAAACCCCATGCTTTGGCGGCCTGGGCAGGCGTGCCATACCGCGCCGTCACCCATCGGCCATAACGCTCCTGCAACGCCGGCGAATCCCAGGGCAATTCCGGCTCATTGAGCAAATCATAAGCAAAAATGACCCCGCGCCCCTTGTACCGGGCGGCAAACAGCCGCCAGAATTCCTCCAGGGCGGCGAGGACTTCCTCGCTGGCCATGCGATCCCGGGCCGCCCACGGCGGCAAGCCTTCCCAATGATCCGGCCCGGTGGGGTGCAGGTAAATCCCAAATTCCTCCCCCAACGCCAGCATTTGCTCAAACCGCTCCAGCCCCTCGGGTGACAACTTTCCCTTCTCCCAATAAAACGAGCCGTAGGTGAGAAAAACGCGCACACAATTCACCCCATGGGCCTTCATGCGCGCGAAATCCTGCCGCGTGGCGGCGGCATCGAATTTCTTCCAAACCTGGGGCGCCCACCCCGTGCCGGGGCGGTAATAGTTCACCCCAAAAGGCACATAAGGGCGGCCCGCAGCCGTGATAAAACCGCGACTGTCGGGCGCAATGCGAATGGCCGGCAACACAGCGGCCCCAGACGCAGCGGCCCCCCCACCAGCCAGGAAAAGGAAGACTGCGCCCTGGAAGATGTGAAGAAGGGCTGATTTACTCCACCGGGACTTTCTTGCTGACACGTTTTTTACGGGCTTTTTTGGCGGGCGCTTCCGCAGCGGCTGACGCGGCCTCCGCCGGGGGTTCAGGTGGCGTTTCGTCAATGTACAAATACCGGCCGCAATTGGCACAAAGCTGAATGTCATCCTGGCGCCGTAACGTGGCCAGAATGCCCGTGGCCACCACCATGTGGCAGCCGGCGCACACCCCGTTGCGCACCGGCGCAATACTCTTGCGCCCCCGGGCGCGCATCCGGTCATGATGGCCGAGGATGTTGGGGATCAATTTCCCCCGGATGATTTCAATTTTGGCTTGGATTTCAGCCTTGCCCGTACGGGCACGGTCCAGTTGCTCTTCCAGTTGGTGAAGTTCCAGCAGATTCTGAATGGTCGCAATGACAACGTCATTCATAACCCCATAGTACTACTCCTGCCTCCGTTGAACAGTCCAATTAAAAAAAGTCCGCCCGCTCCAACCGGGCACCGCCATGCGGCCTGCCGGTCTAAAATCAACAAAATGAACCTCTCACCCCTTGCGGCTTATGGTCTGCAGTACATGCCGGATTTCCCCTCCTTAACCGGCCAAACCACGCAGCGCCTCCACGCGCCAGCCCGAGCCAATTACCTGGCACGTCTGCGGCCGTTCCGGTGCTTTAATCTGGCAGTCTCATCATTTCGTCTCCGGTTTCTGTGCCTCGGGGACGGGACCGAAGTCGAAGAAAATCTTTCGGGGAATCCTGTCCTCCTCGGTAAACCATCCTCCCGTGCGAAATTCCTTCGTCTGCGGCTGCTGCCCCGCCCGGACCGGATAGGCCGTAATCCTGAAGTGATAACTCCCAAAATTATGAAACGTGCCATCCTTGTCCCCGAAAATCTTGATCGTGCAAGGCGCTTTGCCCACGTACTCGTTGTTGACCTCAATGCGGGCGCCCGGCTCGCTGGACTCCACCTCCACCAAATAGGCTATCGTGCCATCCGGTCCCCGCTCCGGCTTTTGCGCGGTGGATTTGGACGTGGCACAACCTGCCAGCGCGAGCAGGCCACCAAGGATAAGACTGGTTATTAATGCTCTTTTCATAGTTAAAATGGCGTAATGCGCCAGGCCCCCACGGCCCGCTGCTCAGCCACTCAGCCCCAAGAACGCCTCAACGGCCGCAGCGGCGCCGGGCACAAGTTCATTGCCGCGTTTGTCGGCTCCAGCTCAGGGCTCCTCGTACTCAATCATCGCGAGCCGGTCAGGCAGCTCGGTTTCCGCAGGAAGCTGCACCTCCCCGAACGGCGTCTTGAGCGGCAGCTCCAAATCGAGGTAGTGAAAGAAAAAGGCCAGCCGCATGTCACCGCTCCAGAGGTCCGGCCGCTTCATTAGTTCAAAGTCATCCGCCACCACTTTGTCCCCGGACGGACTGAGCAGCTTCTCCAGGTAAGGGCACTGCCAATTATCAGGCGGCTCTCCCGGCACTTCCTGGGTGATGTCCCCGATTTTAAATTTGCCCTGGGCTCCGCGCACCCAAAGCTCAACGAGGTGGACGGGCTGTTCGGCGTCAATGGGATAAACACCGATGATTTCGATTTTTGGCATGGCGTCGAGGGTTGGTTGATGGTTTATGGGAACCGGTTTTTAGTCGCGAACAGCATCGCGCCACCCACACCAGAGTCAAGCGAATATTCCCCCCCGGCGGCCCCGTGGGTCTGCCCCCTCCCCCAAGCTGGGCTGCCCCCTGGCAAACGGAGTTGATTTTTTGTTTTGAAAATTGGCCGCACTCACGCCAGCATCCGGCGTTTTGCAGGTTGCATGGCAAGGCCACGCGACCCCCTGGACATGAAACGGACGCATCATTGTAATGAGCTGCGGCGGGAACACGCCGGGCAAACGGTCACTTTGACGGGCTGGGTCCATTCGCGCCGGGACCTCGGCGGGGTGTTGTTCCTCGACGTGCGGGACCGCGAGGGCCGCACACAGGTGGTGTTTGATCCCTCCGACCTGGCCCCCGCCGTCTTCGAGCAGGCGGCCGCCCTGCGCCCGGAGTCGGTGGTGCTGGTCACCGGCAAGGTGCGTATTCGCCCGGAAGGCACTGCCAACCCCAAAATCGCCACCGGCGAAGTGGAAGTCGTGGCGCGCGAGTTGCAGGTGCTCAATCACACCGAGGTGCTGCCCTTCCCGGTGGACGATCCGGAGGCGGCCTCCAAGGTCAACGAAGAGTTGCGCCTCAAATACCGTTATCTGGATTTACGCCGGCCCGAAATGCTCCGCAACCTGCGCCTGCGCCACAAGGTGGCCACCGCCACCCGGCAGTATTTTGATGAGCAGGGCTTCCTGGAAATCGAAACGCCCATGCTCTTCAAGAGCACGCCGGAGGGGGCCCGGGAGTTTTTGGTGCCCAGCCGCACCAACCCCGGCCAGTTCTATGCCCTGCCGCAGTCCCCGCAGCAGTTCAAGCAAATCCTCATGGTGGCCGGCATCGAGCGCTATTTCCAATTGGCCAAATGCTTCCGGGATGAAGACCTCCGGGCCGACCGCCAGCCCGAATTCACCCAGATTGACCTCGAAATGTCCTTCATCGAACGGGAGGACATTTACGCCCTGATTGAAGGCCTGCTCAAGCGCCTGTGGAAGGTGGCCCTGGGCATGGACATCCCCACCCCCTTCCCCCGCATCCCCTTTGTCGAGGCCCTCAACCGCTGGGGCATTGACAAACCCGATACCCGCTTCGGTTTGGAGCTGGTGGACCTCACCGAAACCTTCCGCGGCAGCAGCTTCAAGGTCTTCAGCCAAGCCGTGGCCGACGGAGGCGTGGTCAAGGCCCTCAACGCCAAAGGGCTGGCCTGTGCCACCCAGGGGCAGATGGACACCTTTACCGAGCTGGCTAAAAGCATGGGGGCCAAGGGGTTGGCGTTCATCAAAGTCGAGGGCGGCGAATGGAAATCACCCATCGTCAAATTCTTCACCCCTGCTGAAAAGGAGGCCCTGCAAAACCGGATGAGCGTGGAGGAAGGCGACCTGCTCCTCTTTGCCGCCGGGCCCTGGCTGACCTCCTGCGAGATTCTGGGCAAGCTGCGCCTCTACGCCGCCGAGCTGCTCAAGTCCATGGGCCGCCTCGCCGTCCCGGCAGACCGTTTTGATTTTCTGTGGGTGGTGGACTTCCCGCTCCTCAGTTTCGACAAGGAGCAAAACCGCTGGTACTCCAGCCATCACCCCTTCACCGCCCCCGTGGCCGAGGACATTCCCCTGCTGAAAACCAATCCCAAGCAGGTGCGCGGTCAGCACTACGACATCGTGGTCAACGGCGTGGAACTGGGCGGCGGCAGCATCCGCATTCATCAGCCTGACGTCCAGAAAACCATTTTCGAGGACATCCTGCAAATCCCGCCCGATATTGCCCAGGCCCGCTTCGGCTACATGCTGGAGGCCTTCCGCTATGGAGCCCCGCCCCACGGCGGCATCGCCCTGGGGTTTGACCGCCTCATTGCCATCTTGTGCGGCACGCCCAGCATCCGGGATGTCATTGCCTTCCCCAAGACCGCCAAGGGCACCTGCTTGATGACCAATTCCCCCAGCGCCGCCGAACCCCGCCAACTGCGGGAACTGCACCTGGAGGTCAAACTGGGCCGGGGACATCATGCGCCCGCCCCCAAACCTCCTCCCGCCGCGCAAGGGTGATAAATTACCAACCACTGGTCAAAACTGTGCCAGCAAATCTTGCCGGCCGCGCCAACCTGACCGTGGCCCCGGCAGCCTCCTACCGCCCAAACCCCTTATTTTTGCGGGTTTAAGGCCCCAAACGCCGCCCGGGCGCTCCTGCTCCTCGGGCCCGTGAGGTCCGGCATGGTTTATGCTTGTTACCACTCGGTAACTTGGTTTATGGTTACTGGACTCACACAGTTGCCGCCAACCGCCGCCGCCCTCATGGCGACGGCAAAACGCCCTCTATACCAATCCCCCTGCGTTGGGTCACACCACCCGGCGCCTTCTTCTTTGGGTGAGTAGTTGTCTGGCGGCCCGGCCGGACACCGGGCCGCCAGTTTTTTTTGCCCGGATGCCTCCGCTGTTCCATTGAACAGCCCCGGCCCCGCCTGCAGGCAACAGACTGGCCCTCTACCCACAGATCGCCCCGCCGCACTGCCATTCCTAAGGGGACCGCGCATGGGCATTCCTGGGGCTCCACACGCGGCCTTCGTCCCAAAGTGCTTGAGGCCACGCTTGACGCGCCGCCCGGCTTTGGCTACCAAAGCGGCACTAACACAGCATAACTCATTCGCCGGCGGGCCGGCCTCTTTTGTCCGCCTGCCGGGGGCAATCGCATGAACACCGAGAAAAAAGGTCTGTTTGTAACTGCCGACGGCAGAAATGTCGCCTTCACCTTCGCGCTGGTCAGCTCGTTGTTTCTCCTGTGGGGCTTCTGCAACGGGATGATTGATGTGATGGACAAGCACTTCCAGAACGAACTGAAGCTCACGCTCAGCCAGTCCGCCTGGGTGCAGTTTGCGCACTACCTGGGTTACTTCATCATGGCGCTGCCCGCGGGCTGGCTGGCCATCCGGCTGGGCTACAAAGGCGGCATTATTGCCGGCCTCCTGATGGTGGCGGTGGGGGGCCTCTGGTTCATCCCGGCCACGCACATTGCCAAGTTCTGGGCCTTCTTGCTGGGGGTTTGCACCATCGCCGCCGGCCTGACCTTTTTGGAAACAGTGGCCAATCCCTACACCACGGTGCTGGGCGACAAACGCTACGCGGCCACCCGCATCAATCTGGCCCAATCCTGCAACGGTGTGGGCTGGATTCTGGGGCCGATTGCCGGCAGTTTATACTTTTACGGCACCGACGAAACCGGGCGCAGCACCGGCGCCGAGACGCTCTGGATACCTTATGCCGGGGTGGCCGTGGTGGTGATCATTCTGGCCGTCATTTTCTATTTCGCCCCCATGCCGGACATCAACACGGAAGACGACTACCATCTGGACGATAAAAACAATGGCGCCGAAGCGGCGGTCAAGCCGGCCTCGCGCGGGCTGGTTTATGGCCTACTGCTCGTCAATGTGGCCATCCTGCTGCTGGTCTTTGGCATGATCTCCTGGTTGATCCTCAGCGCCACCGGCGTGGGTGAATCGCTCAAAGGCCTGGCCTCCGCCCTGCCCCACCCCTCCTCGTTCACCATCAACGCCGATCACGCCCTGACGGTGGTGTTGTTCTGGCTGGGCGTGCTGATTTTTGCCGTGGCCGCCGTGCTCATCGCGCCGCTCACCCGCAAACTTTCCCATCATAGCATCTGGTCCCACCCCCATTTCTCCGGCGCCGTGGCGGCGCAGTTTCTGTATGTGGCCGCCCAGGCCGGCATTTTCAGCTTTTTAATCAACTACGTGACCTCGGAAGTGCCGGATTTGCCCGCCGCGTGGCACCGCGAGAGCACCAAAAAATGGATCGAGGTCAACACCTCCTTCACGCGGGATGACCTGAAGGATCTGCCGGCGCTGGCGGCCCGGTTGAAGGCCAAAAGCGATCCGGTGGCCGCGCTGGTGGCGGAAAAACTATCCTCCGACACCCGGGCGGTGCTGGCGGAGTACATCCCCGGCAAAACCAACCCCAAACTTCTCAGCGTGCCGTTGGTGCAGGATTTGAAAAGCATCGTCCGCGGCACCAACATTTACGATGCAAAAATCTTTGCCGGCGTCTCCCTGAGCGCCGCCACCAAGGAAATGCTGGCGCTGCCGGAGAGGGAGCGCAACACCCCCCTGCTCAACCGCCTGTTGTTGACCGATGGCTTCGCCGGTCTGCTCAACTACACCCCCGGCCGTTACTGCATCAGTGACGCCGGGGCGTCCAACCTGGCCTCCTTCGGCTTCTTCTGCTTCCTGGTGGGCCGCTTCACCGGCGCATGGTTGTTGAAGCGGTTTAGCGCCCACCGGATGCTGGGCTTTTACGGCCTGATGAATGTGCTGGTCTGCCTGCTGGTGTTCTTCAAGCTCGGCTGGCTCTCCGTGGTATGCGTGTTTCTGAGCTACTTCTTCATGTCCATCATGTTCCCCACCATTTTCGCGCTGGGCATTTTCGGGCTGGGCGTGCGCGCCAAAAAAGCCTCGGCCTACATCGTCATGGCCATCATGGGCGGCGCCATTCTGCCCAAGCTGATGGGGTATGTGGCCGACCAGACCAACATGTCCCGCGGCTTCATTGTGCCGATGGCCTGCTTTGTGGCCATCGCCCTCTATGGCTTCTTCTGGAGCCGCCTCAGTCAGGCCGAGTCCCTCCACGGCCTCAAAACCAGCGGGGGGCATTAAGCCCAACCGGCGGCGCCAGCTACACCTTTTCCGGCACGACGTAGGGTGCGCGATACTCGCGGGTCAACAGGCGGTCAGCCTCCGGGCTGCCTATAAATCTCTCTTTTTGCGGATCGAAGTTGAGTTTTGGCCCCACCCACAACGTGGCCTTCTCCGGCTCCACGCCGATCGCCCTCGTGTTTTCCAGCACCGTCATGATGCTCTCGCCCACAACTTCGTTGTCGCTGAAATCCTTGGGCTTCTCAAACGGCCGCTCCTTGGCCAGGCGATAGGAGATGTTGCCCAAATGGCAGCAGGCGCTCGAAAAATGGCCTTCCAGAATGTCCGCATGCAGTTTCTCGCGGTTGCGGCTGCGCACGCACTCAAGGAAATTGGCAAAGATATTGCCCGACCGTGACGGCGCATCCACCTTGGCCAGGGGTTCCCCCTCGGTCTTGCCCTTGGGGAAAAACTTGCCGTCCTTGACCACCCCGGCCTCGAAGAAATATTCATTGGCCACTTTGTTGGGATATTCCTTGAGCTTGCCCACCAGGCCGCGCGTTTCAAACAAAAGCAGCGTGCCATCAAAATCCAGCACCGTCACCATTTGATTGGGGGTCTGCCCCTGATCTTTGTGCCCTTCGCCCTCCACGTAGCGCCCGCCCAGGCTGATGACCGAGCGCGGCAGCGTGCCCCCAATAACCCAGCGCGCCACGTCCATCTCGTGCACGCCCTGGTTGCCAATGTCGCCGTTGCCGAAATCCCAGAACCAATGCCAGTTGTAATGCACCAGGTTGCGGTGAAACGGCTGCCGGGGGGCGGGCCCCAGCCAGAGATCAAAATCCAGGCCCGCCGGCGGCTCCTCCACCGGCTTGAAGCCGATGCTCCAGCGCGGTTTGCAACAATACCCCTTGGCCACCAGCAGCCTGCCATACACCCCGCTTTTGGCCAGCGCCACCATGCGCACATCCCCGCCGGCACGCCGCTGCGTGCCATGCTGCACAATGCGGTTGTACTTGCGCGCCGCCGCCACACACTGGCGCCCCTCGAACACGTTATGACTGCAGGGCTTTTCCACATACACATCCTTGCCGGCCTGACAGGCCCAAAGGGTGGCCAGCGCATGCCAGTGATTGGTGGTGGCGATGGACACCACATCAATCTCCCGGCTCTCCAACATCTTGCGCAAATCCTGATATTTCTGCACCCCCTCCAGCTTCTGCGCCCGCGCCTCCAGCACTTTCAAATCCACATCGCACAGGGCCACCACGCGCACCCCGGGCAGTTTGTTGAATTCACTGATGTGACTGGCGCCGCGGCCATTCAGGCCGACGACAGCCACCCGGATGGTTTCGTTGGCGCCGGCGGCCTGCGCATAAATACGTGGCGCAAGCCACACACCCGCCGCGCCCAGGGCGGCAGTTTTTAGAAAGGCACGACGCGAGGAAGACGAGGTCTGTAACATGGCTTTCATGCCCTCACTCTAATCCGCACCAGCCTCCAAGCAATGCCAAAACGAGCAGGGCTCCCGGCGCCACGGCACTGGTGCCCTCCTTTCCCTGGAGATTGTCTTGCAACAAAACTCTACGCCACCTTCTTTAACCTGAAGAAGCCGAAGCTTGGGGAGGCACACCCCCGTTTGGGTATGCATCAAGCGTCACCGCCGGGAGGCACGCTTTGCACCGTTCATGCTTGACAAATTAGAAATAATTTGTCTCACCTTGTCACAACCAAAACCAGAAGCTTATGAAGAGGGCCAGCGTTTTTAACTCTGACGGTCGTTCCATCGGTTCACCTTGGGATGCTTTATTGCAAATCTCAGCCCTCATAGCCCTGACCACCGCCTGGCTGGGGGGCATGGCCATGAATGCCCGCGCCCAGGAACGGACAGCCAGTTATTACCACCATTCGCTGAGTTTGCTGCTGGAACCAGGTAACAGCCCAAACGGCCAGCGCTATTACTTCAGCACCTACGACGGGCGAGACACTTGGGCCCGGCAGGAAAACAATAAATACAGTGGGGAGATCAAGCCCTCCTCCATGTATTCCCAAACTTACCTCAGTGACTACGATGCCTATTATGTGCCGCAAAGCCGTTATTATGGATATGGCACCTTAACCCTCACCGTGCCTTCCACCGACTCTGACCAGGACGATTTGCCTGATTTCATTGACATCCGCAAATCCGCCTCCCTGACGCTTTCCGGCACGGTGCGCGAGACCCAGGTGGGCGTGGGCACCATGACGGCCAGTGTCAGTGGAGCCATCAATCGCTCCGCCAACTCCTATCGGGGCTCCTACAGCGTGACTTCCTCCGAAGGGGTTAGCGTGAGCGGCGCCTTCAACAGCGTCGGCACCCTGGGGACGATTCGCTATAACCTCAACAACCGCACCGTATTCATCTCCGGGGTGCAATTTGACGGCGCCTTGACCGTCAGCGGCACGGCCACGTACCAGATTGTTAATGCCAATCAGCTCACCGTCTCCTCCTTTCAAATGACCAACAGCACCGGACGATCCGTCACGGTTTACGGCTTCACTCTATCCCGGCGCGGCAACACTTACTACGGGCGCTTCACCATGAGCGATGGCAATACGGCTACCTCCTGGGTGGATTACGAATACAACCATTTGCTCATCATTGACAACAATGACACCGACGGCGATGGCATTCCGGATTTATCAGACACCACCAGTGCCAGCCCTCCCCTGATCACCCAGGCGCCGCAAAGCCAGACTGTGGCCGCCGGCCAGGCCGTGACCTTCAGCGTCCAGGTCAGCGGCAGCGGAACCTTGAATTATCAATGGTTCAAGGATGGTGTGCCCATTGCCGGCGCCGTAACCAGCACGTACAGCATCGCTTCGGCCACCCCGGCGCACCAGGGCAACTACACCGTGCAGGTGAGCAATGCCGGTGGCTCCGTGACCAGCGCCGCCGCAACGCTCACCGTCTTGACCCCGCCGCGATTGGAACAGTCCTTGCAAAATCTGACGGTGGACCTGGGACAGCCGGCCACGTTTTCCATCACGGCCAGCGGTTCCTCCCCGTTAAGTTACCAGTGGTTCAAGGATGGGGCTCCCATCACCGGCGCCACGTCAGCCAGTTATCAGATCGCGGCCGTGCGTCTGGAGGACGGCGGCCGGTACAGCGTGCGCGTGAGCAACGCCGCAGGCACCGTTCAATCCGGTGAGGCCTTGCTCATTGTGCGGGCGCCGCCGGTGTTTGCGAGCCAGCCCCAGTCCGCCTCCCTGGTGCGAGGGATGCCCCTCCAGTTGCAGTCCTCGGTGCAGGGCGGCCTGCCTTTGTCTTATTTTTGGTACAAAAACGGCGCCCTCCTGCCGGGTGTCCATACCTCCACCTATTCTGTGGCGGCGGTGGATTTGCCCCATGCAGGCGCCTATTATCTGGTGGCCAGCAATCAATTCGGCAAAGCCACCAGCCAGGTGGCCCAAATCACCGTGCTCGAGTATGGCAGCCTTTCCCGGTTCGTCGTGGAGCTGGGCAACCCTAACGCCTACGTCGGCGAACCCCTCGGAGTGCGCGTCATCGCGCTGGATTCCTGGAACAACCGGGTGATGAATTTTGAAGGCTCGGCCACCTTCAGCGTGCACGGTTACACCCAGGTGAGCACCAACCTGCTGGGGCAGCCGCAACATTCCGGCGCCCTGAACGCCTCCGGGCTGACGCTGGGCTACGCCTTCACCCCCACCAACAATCTCCAGGTAAGCCATGTCCGCCATTATTGCGGCACCCAGGTTTCACTCTGGGATCAGCAGGGCAACCTGCTGTTCTCCCAGCCGGTGACCAGTCAGAACGGCACCTGGAGGGAAACCGCCCTGGCCCAACCCGTCTGGCTCACCGCGGGCCAGACTTACCGTGTCGGAGTTTATATCACCTCCGGTCAGGGCTATTACCGCTCAGACCTTCCCGCCAGCTTTGCGTTTGGCACCATCCAGGCCGCCTACCTGGGCAATGGAAATGTTTTCCCCACCACCGCCGCCAGCAACCTCAAGTGGCCGCTGGTGGACCTGGTGGTAACCGGCGAAAAACTCTCCACCTTGCCCGCCAACCTGAATTTCCCGGCACAGTTTTCCAAGGGATTGGCCGTGGGCACTGTTACCGTGGGCCGGCCCGCCAGTGCCGCGCAAATCCGCGTCGCTGATGGCGCAGCCCACGAGGGCTTCAGCCCCCTGTTCAGTGTGCGCACCGCGCTGCGTTTGCATTCGCCCTCAGACCTGGCGGAGCGCCAGCAAATCCGCACGCACGGCTTTCGCCTGCGGCTGGCCCTCGCCCCCAACAAAACCTACACCCTGCAATATTCCGAGGATTTGGTGCGATGGCAGACCTGGACCAACTTCACCGCCACCACCGATTCCACCGAGCTTCTCGACACTGCCGCGCCCGGCCGGCCACGGCGCTTTTATCGAGCGTTGACCCAGGAATAAAACGGCCCCCTTTACCCATCTTTAAGGCGGGAGTTTGAGGCCCGGCCAAAAATCTCCAAATAACACTTGCCAGCTTCTCCGCGGGTGCGTATATTCCCCGCTCTTTTATTGGTACGAAAGAGAGCCTGTTATGCGTCGTCCAAAAGGCATAAAGACCAAGAAATCCGTGGCCAAGCGGTTCAAGATTACGGCCACCGGCAAGGTGTTGCGTGCGCGCGCCGGGCGCCGGCACCTGCTGCAAACCAAAAGCCCCAAACGCCGGCGGATGCTTGGCAAGCCTGCGGTGGTGCCGCCGACCGATGCCCACCGCGTTCTGGCCAGCCTGCCCTTTGATCACCGGGGTTGACCGGCCAAAGGACGGCCAAGCCATGCTGCAATCCTGATTTACTGATTCGATCGCTATGCGTGCAACGAATGCTCCAGCCTCCCGGAAGCGCCGTTCCCGCATGCTGCAAGCCGCCAAAGGCTTCCGCATGCGGCGCTCCAAACTTTATCGTTACGCCTCCGACGCCGTGGACCACGGCCGGCAATACGCCTACCGTGACCGCCGCCGCAAGAAACGCGAGTTCCGCTACCTGTGGCAAATCCGCATCAACGCGGCGGCCCGCGCCGCCGGCCTCACCTATGCCCGTTTCATGGAGGGCCTGAAAGCCGCCAAGGTGGCTCTGGATCGCAAGATCATCGCCGACCTGGCGGCCACCGATGCGGCCGCCTTCAATGAACTGGTCACCACCGCCCGCGCGGCCCTTCAGGCCAAGGGCGTCAAAGGTTGATTCAGCCCCCGCTTTCCGCGGCCGGCATCGCGCCGCGTGCCCAACGGGCGCCCCCACCGGGACGCCCGTTTTGCCATTTGTAAAGGCAACGGCGCCAGAGGAACCACGGTCTTGACCCGGAACATCTTTTTCCTGTCCAAACCTGATTTTTTGGCGCATAACGCGCAGGCTGACTTATGGGTTTAATGGATGACATCGCACCACTAAAAGCGGCCGCCCTGGCGGATTTTGCGGCGGCCCCCAATCTGGCGGCTCTCGAGCAGGCCAAAGGCGCTTATCTGGGCGCCCAGGGCCGCTTCACCGCGCTGATGAAGCAACTCGGCACGCTGCCCAAGGAGCAAAAACCCGCCGCCGGCAAGGCCATCAATGAGGCCAAGGCCGAGCTGGAAGCCGCCCTGGCCGCCCGCCGCAGCGAACTGGAACTCCAGGCCGCCCTGCCCAAAGAACCCACCGATCTCACCCTGCCTGGACGCCGGCGCCCCCTGGGCCGGTTGCATCCGCTGACCCAGGTCACCGAGGACATCGTCCGCAGCTTCCGCAAGCTGGGCTTTGTGGTGGCCGATGGCCCCGAGGTGGAAGATGATTACCACTGCTTTGACGCCCTGAACACGCCGGCCGATCACCCGGCGCGCGACACGCAGGACACGTTTTACCTGGAAGCCCACGGGCGGCCGCTGCTGCGCACGCACACCTCCTCGGTGCAAATCCGGGTCATGGAAAAAATGCCCCCGCCCATCCGCATCGTTGTGCCAGGCCGGGTGTACCGCCGGGACAACGCGGATGCGACGCACAACCCGACCTTCCATCAAATCGAGGGCTTGTACGTGGACCGGGGCGTGACGGTGGGCGACTTGAAGGGCACCGTCGAGTTTGTCTTCCGCGAAGTGCTGGGCGACGATGTCAAAATCCGCTTCCGCCCGCACTATTTCAGCTACACCGAACCGAGCTTCGAGATTGATTTCAGCAACGCGCTGGTCAAACGCATGGGCAAGGACTGGCTGGAAATCGCCGGCTGCGGCATGGTGCATCCGCAGGTGTTTGAAAACGTGGGCTATGACGCCGAAGAATGGACCGGCTGGGCCTTCGGCTTCGGCATTGAACGCATCGCCATGCTCCGCTACGGCATCACCGACATCCGCCTTTTCTACGAAAACGATCTGCGCTTCCTGCGCCAGTTCTAAACCCGCTGTTCTATTCTCTCATGAAACTGACCTACCACTGGCTCAAACAGTACGTGGATTTTGACTGGTCGCCCGAGGAGCTGGCCGAGCGCCTCACCATGCTCGGCCTGGAGGTCGAGGGCATCGAGAAAATCGGGGGGGAATTCGAGGGCATCGTGGTGGCCCAGGTCATCACGCGCGAAAAACACCCCAACGCCGACAAGCTCAGCGTGTGCCGCGTGCACGACGGCCGGGGCGAGCGCCAGATCGTCTGCGGCGCGCAAAACTTCCAGCCCGGTGACAAAGTGCCGCTCATTCTGCCCGGCCACACCCTCCCCGCCAAACCGGGTCAGGAGCCGTTCACCATCAAAGTGGGCAAAATCCGCGGCGTGGAATCGCACGGCATGATGTGCTCCCCCAGCGAGCTGGGCCTGGCTGAGGAGTCCGAGGGGCTGCTCATCCTGCGCCCCGATGCCCAAGTGGGCCAGCCGTTTGCCGAGTACCTGGGCCGCGCCCGCGGGGATGTGGTTTATGACCTCGAAACCACCCCCAACCGCCCGGATTGGAACAGTGTCCTGGGCATCGCCCGCGAAATCAGCGCGCTCACCGGCAACCCCCTCCGCCTCCCATCCATCCCGGAGCTGCCGGAGGACGCCGCCCAGCCGGCGGACGCGCTGGTCAGCGTCACGCTTGCCGACCCCGAGCTTTGTCCGCGCTACACCGCCCGCGTCATTCTCGGCGTCAAGATCGGCCCCAGTCCTGACTGGCTCCGCCATACCTTGGAAAAAGTGGGGCTGCGCAGCATCAACAACGTGGTGGACGTGACCAATTATGTCATGCTCGAAACCGGCCAGCCGCTCCACGCCTTCGATTATCACCTGCTGGCCAGGGATGCGCAGGGCAAACCCGCCATCATCGTCCGCCGCGCGGCCGAGGGGGAAAAGTTTATCACCCTCGACGGCCAGGAACACACCCTGACCACCGAAAACCTGCTGATTGCGGACCCGGCCAAAGGCATCGCTCTGGCCGGCGTCATGGGCGGGCAAAATACCGAAATTAACGACCAGACCGTGGATGTGCTCCTCGAAAGCGCGTATTTCCACCCCACCAACATCCGCCGCACCGCCAAGAAACTGGGGCTGCGCACCGATGCCTCCTACCGCTTTGAACGCGGAGCCGATATTGGCATCACCGATTACGCCAGCCGCCGCGCCGCGCAGCTCATGCTGGAAACCGCCGGCGGCCGCCTCGCCCGGGGCGTGGTGGATGCCTACCCCCAGCCCGCCGCGCCGCGCAGCATCAGCCTGCGCCCGGAAAAAGTCCGCGCCCTGCTGGGCGTGGACATCCCGCGCGAAACCTGCGAAAGCCTGCTCGTCGGCCTGGGCCTGAAAGTATCCCGCCGCGTGCCCACGCCCGTGGATGCTCCCCCGCCTGCGCCGCTGCCGCCGCTGGTATTTCAAATCCCCTCCTTCCGCGTGGACTTGAAACGGGAGGTGGATTTGATCGAGGAGATCGCGCGCTTGTACGGCGTGGAAAAAATCCCCGCCACCCCGCCGCGCGGTGCCCTGGGAACCCACCCCTTTGACCGCCGCCACGACGAGCTGGGCGAGATCCGCCGTCTGCTCACCGGCCTGGGCCTGCACGAGGCCCAGGGCCAGACCTTGCTGGGCGAAACCGAATGCCACGGCGTGGATCCCGCGCGGCTGGTGCGGCTCGCCAATCCGCTGAGCAGCGACATGAACGCCCTGCGCCCCTCCCTGCTGCCCGGGCTGATTCATGCCTTCCAACACAACGTCAACCGCAAGACCCCCGATGTGGCTCTCTTTGAGATCGGCCGCGTCTTTGAGTTGCGCCACGGCAAAATCCACGAAGAATGGCGGGTGGCAGTGGCGCTGACCGGCCAGCGCTCCCCGCGCTTCTGGGAAGGGCCGGAGCGCGAAGCCCAGGCAGACCTATTCGACTTGAAGGGTCTGCTCGAAGAGTTCTTTGAGCACCTGGGCCTGCGCGCCGTGGCTTTTGCGCGGCGCGCCAACCCCACCGCCCTGTGGGTGGAATCGGCCGAGGTGCTCCTGGGCGGCAAGGTGCCGCTGGGTGAAATGGGCTGGCTCCACCCCGTGGTGGCCCGCCGCTACGATGTCCGTCAGCCGGTGCTCCTGGCCGAGCTGCAAGTGGATGAACTGCTGGGCCGCCGCAACGCCGACAAACAATTCAAACCCCTCCCGGCCTTCCCCAGCGTGCGCCGTGACCTGGCCTTCCTGGCCCCGGTGGAGCTGGCGCATGCCGCCGTTCTGGACGCCGTGCGCAAGGCGAAAACCCCGCACCTGGAGGCGGTGGAGCTGTTTGACGTGTACCGCGGCGCCCACCTGCCCGCGGGCCAGAAAAGCATGGCCTACTCCTTTACCTATCGGCATCCCGAGCGCACCCTCACCGATGCCGAAGTCAACGCCGCCCAGGAAAAACTGGTGGCGCACTTGAAGCAGACCCTGGGCATCACTGTCCGGGACAGCTAAGGATTTGACTTTGAACCGGCCCCCCGCCGGGCACGTCCAATGAACAACAACATGAAAGGCATGACCAAAAACCTGTGGGCCACGGCCCTGGCCCTCCTGCTCGCCTGCGGGCCGGCCGGCTTTCCTGTGCGCGCGGGCGACCTCCACGATGCCGCCGGCGCCAATGACGTGGACAAGGTCAAAGCGCTCCTGGCCGCCAATCCCGAGCTGGTCAATGACCGCGAGGAAGACGGCGCCACCCCCCTCCATGTGGCCGCCCGCCTGGGGCATGTCAAGGTGGTGGAAGCCCTGCTCGCCGCCAAGGCCGACATCAGCGCCACCAACCGCGTCGGCCTGACCCCCCTGCAAATGGCGCGCATTCGCGGCCATCAAAAGGTGGTGGACCTGCTGCTGGCCAGCAATCCCAAGGCGGAAGACAAACTGGCCACCCTCCGCGATTTGCTCTTTGACACCCTGGCGCAGGGGCAAACCGAAAAAGCCAAGGCCATCATCAAGGACAATCCCGGCCTGGACCTCGTCAATGCCAAAGACCGCCTGGACAACATGGCCATCCACGTGGCCGCGCTCAATGGCAACGTGGAAATGATGCAATTCCTGGTGGAGCACAAATCGCCCGTCAACCCGCGCAACAAGGAGGGCAACACCCCGCTGCATGCCGCCGCCTTTTCCGGGCGCAAGGAGCCGGTGGAGTTTTTGCTCAAACAGGATGTGCCGGTGGATGTGACGAACGACGCCGGTCTGACAGCCCTCCACCTCGCCTGCGACCGCAGCACCGTGGAAACCGTGGAATTCCTGCTGGACAACAAGGCCGATGTCAACGCCCGCTCCAAGGCCGGCGTGACCCCGCTGCTGGTGGCCTGCGACCGCGGCCGGGTGGACATCGCCAAGGTGCTCCTGGACCGCAAGGCACAAATCAATGTGCAGGGCGATAAAAACGCCACCCCGCTGCATTTCGCCGTGCGCAACGGCGACCGCATGCTCGTGGAGCTGCTCCTCACCTACAAGCCCGACCTGACCGCCAAGACCATTGACGGTTTGACCCCCCTGGCCCTGGCGGAAAAACAGGGCTTTGTCGGCATCGCCGAAATGCTCCGCAAGGCTGGCGCCAAAGAATAGGCTCAGGCAACCGGCGGCGGGGCGATTCAACCGCCCGCGCCAGCATGCCCTCCGGCTTCCGGCCCGACTCCAATCTCCAGCGGGCAATGGCAGCCCGGATTTTGGGGATTCCCACTCCTATCAACCCTTGGCGTTGCCGCTCCTCATTTACCCGCCCACGCCGGCTTGCGGTTTTTTGCAAACCACTCCATCAATAACTTCTGGCGTTCTGTAGGCTGGGCGGCGGGACGGGTATTGGCGCGGTTTTCATCATGCTCCACGCTCCAGCCCTGCCACTCTCGAAAGGCATGGTAACTCCAGTCCCAGCCGTGCTTTTCAAAAATCTCAATCACATCTTTCAGATAACGATAGGCGCTCCCCTCGGGCGCCCACCGGATCGCGCTGAATTCGCCGATGTAAATGTGCACATTGTATCGCCGCTGGAAGTCAATCACCGGCTGCAGGGCGGCCTCCAGTTGGCGCGCATCCCAGTACTTGCCCTCGGCCTGGCCCGGATACAGGATCGGCTCGCTGGGACCGTGGACGTTTTGGTGGGTGAATCGGTGCGGAATGTACATGTGCACGCTGTACACGATGTTTGACAACGGCAATGGCACAAAATCCGCCAGCCCTTGCGGGCCGCCCCATGGCGAGGGCTCGACGATGATCGTGCGCCGGGGATCTTCCGCGCGGATGGCCCGCGCCGCCCGCTCCGCCAGCGCAGCCCAGTCGTCACGCCCCTCCTCGACATAATCCTCCACCGGCTCATTCACCAGATCAAATCCCCAAATGACATCCACCCCCTTGTAGCGCCGCGCCGTGCGCTGCCAGAACTCGACAAACTTGTCCTGCGCCGCGCGCTCGGTGAACAGCCGATGATCCGAGCCTATGTACCCCCCGGCGGTGGCCCGGCCGCCGGGCGGTGAATGCAAATCCAGCACCACATACAGCCCGTACTTCCGGCACAATGGCAGCGCGGCGTCCAGTTTCTTCAATTCCCCCTCGGCCCATGCGTCAAAATCCTGGACTTCGTTGACCTGCCCGGAACGGCCTGACCGGATGAGCTGCCAGCGGATGAGGTTGGCATTCCATGCCTGGCCCAAGGTGCGCAAACCCTCCTCGTTGATGTTGGGATGAATCATTGCGCCCCGCAACCGGGGCAAATCGTGGCCCCTGTACATCGGGCCGGGAAATGGCGGCGGCAGTTGGGCGGGCAGGGTTTTGGCCACGCTCACCCCCACGTCATCCAACCACACCTTGCCCGCCACACGCTCCATCCCCAGCACCAGCCACACCTGCGTGGCGTTGGCGGGAATGCGGGCGGTCATGGACACCCGCCGCCAGTCAAACGTCCCCGTCTCCACGCTGGCCTGCGGCCATTGATTGCCGGCAGGCGACTCAATGGCGAGCATGAGTTTGATGCCATTCCAGGGGTTGGGCTTGGGCGTCACCCCCTCGGCTTTCACCTGCGCGCTGACGCGCAGCACCGTCCCCCGCACCTTCTCCAAAGGCAGGGCCAGCCGCGCTGTAACCGACTGATTGGTCAGCCCCGGCGCCTGCTGAAACAACGCCGCCCGGCCCCCCTGGTATCCGGCATCGCTCTCCCAACGTCCCTGCCAGCCTTGCAGGCTGGCCGGGGTTTCAAAATCGTTCGTATAAACCACCTCGCCCCGGACGGGTGCCGCCGGAAGGGCACTCCAGGGCAGGGCGAGAACCACCATGCCAATCCACAAAAGACGCATAACCTTTAGACTGAACCAAGCCCCCGCTTTATCAAACCTTTTTGCCCGGCCTGCCCGGGCGGGCGCCGGGGAAAGCCGCAGAGTGCAAGAGCTGGCCACTTTTCCGCGTTGCCAAATCCCCCGGGCTGGTATTCATTTTCCACAGCATGAAAGCTCTCGCCATGGCGGCGTTGGCCGCCATCTTAATGCTGGGTGGCGTTCTCCCCGTCACCTCCGCCAACTGGCCACAGTGGCGCTACGACGCCGGCCGCACCGCCGATTCCCCCGAGCGCCTGGGCACCAACCTCACCTTGCGCTGGGCGTGGCAGTTTCCCCCACGCACGCCCACTTGGGAAGACCCGCTCAATCAAGACTTGATGCCCTTTGACGTGGTGTTCGAGCCGATTGTTGTGGGCCAGCACCTCATAGTGGGGTTTAATGATCGCGACCGGGTCATCGGCGTGGACATCCGCACCGGCCAGCAGGCCTGGGTCTTCTACACCGAGGGCCCCGTGCGCCTCCCGCCCGCCGCCCAAAACGGCAAGGTTTATGTGGTCAGCGACGACGGCTGGCTTTACTGCATCAGTGCCGCCGAGGGCAAACTCCACTGGAAGTTTCGCGGCGGCCCCTCCCCCCGCAAAGCCTTGGGCAACAGCCGCCTGGTTTCGGCCTGGCCCGCCCGGGGCGGGCCGGTGATTCGCGACAATGTGGTGTACTTCGCGGCCAGCATCTGGCCGTTCATGGGGGTGTTCATTTACGCCCTGGAGGCCGAAACCGGCGAGGTGCGCTGGGTCAATGACAGCAATGGCCCAATGTACATGAAACAACCGCACGCCGCCCCCGCCTTCGGGGGGGTGGCCCCCCAGGGCGCGCTGGTGGCCACCGCCAAACACCTGCTCGTGCCCGGCGGCCGCTCGGTGCCGGCAGTGTTCGACCGCCAGTCCGGGGATTTCCTTTACTACCATCTCACCGAATCGGGCAAGGGCACCGGCGGCTCGCTCGTGCTGGCCAATGACCAGGAGTTTTTTGTGCACACCCGCAAACGCGGCACCCGCGCCCACGAGCTGGCCACCGGCAAACGCTCCAGTTTCATCCTCAATGAGCCGGTCCTCGGCCGCGGCCATTATTACACCGCCAGCGATTATCCCAGCAACCTCATGGCCGTGGTCACCGCCGAGCAAAACCTCGAAGCGGCCGAATACAACGCCATCAAGGCCCGCAAGGATTTTGAAGATGCCCTGGAAACCGGGGACCGCATGGCCATCCGCTCGGCCAGCAACACCCTGGCCAGCATGGAACGCCGC
This sequence comes from Verrucomicrobiia bacterium, assembly GCA_026414565.1. Classification (NCBI taxonomy): domain Bacteria; kingdom Pseudomonadati; phylum Verrucomicrobiota; class Verrucomicrobiia; species Verrucomicrobiia bacterium. The sequence goes on along the minus strand of JAOAIT010000007.1, from coordinate 22,380 downwards.
CTGGGCCGCGCCATTACCAACCTGGCCCATGCCCGCACCAATCTCCCCGCCGGCTCCATCCCCAAGGTCATCCAGGCGTGGCGCGCGGACAATAAAACCCTGGTCTGGGAAATTGAAGCCGATGGCTCCGGCGATTTGATTCGCGCCGGCGGCGTGCTCTACGCCGCAGGCTCCAACCAGCTCCAGGCCATTGCGCCGCCGGCAGGACGCAATCCCGCCCGGGTCATCTGGTCCCATCCCGTCACCAATCAAATCCGCCGTCTGCTGGCCGCCCAGGGCATGTTGTTTGCCGTGGGGCTGGAGGGGCACATCCTCGCTTTTGGCACCGGCGGTGGCCCCCCGCAAATCCTGCACGAAACCCCTGAGCTCCTCACCCTGACACCGGAAGCCGTGGCCCGGGCCAAAAGCATCCTGGAACGCACCGGTATCAAGGATGGCTACGCCTTTTACCTGGGGCTGGCGCAGCCGGATGTGCCTGCCGCCCTGGCGGCCGCCTCTGAATTGCATGTGATTGTGGTGGACTCCGACACCAACAAAGTCGAACAGCTCCGCCGCCAGTGGGACAAAGCCGGCTGGCTGGGCAAACGCCTGGCCCTCGTGGCCGCCGACCCCCTCAACTTCGGCGCCCCACCCTACATCGCCAACCTCGTGGTGGTGGAGCCTGCTCTCGCCCAACAACTGGCCCGCACGGCCACCCCGGCGGTGAATGCGGAGGTGGCGGGTGTGCTCAGCGGCGGCCTGGCCCTGGGAGCCGCCACCCCCTGTGATCTGGCCAAAGTTTATGATTCCGTGCGTCCCTACGGCGGCATCCTCTGGCTCAGCGGCGCGGCTCCCCTGGCCGGGACCGTCCGCACCGCCGCCCTCAGCCAGGCCGTCCTCCGCGCCGAAGGAGAAGACCTTTGCCTGGTGCGTGAAGGGCCGCTGCCCGGCTCGGCGGATTGGACCCACCAATATGGTGATGTGGCCAACTCGGTGAAATCCGACGACAAGACCGTCCGCCTGCCAGTGGGTGTCTTATGGTTTGGCGGCAACACCCACCTGGATGTGCTGCCCCGCCACGGCCACGGGCCTTCGCAACAGGTGGCCGGAGGACGCCTGTTTATCGAGGGCATGGACTGCATCAGCGCCCGTGACGTCTATACCGGGCGGCGTCTCTGGAAAACCGTCATCCCGGGACTGGATACCTCGGGTATTTATTATGACGAAACACTCAAAGACGATCCCTTCACCACCCTTTACAACCAACGGCACATCCCTGGCGCCAATGCCCGCGGAGCCAACTTTGTCGTGACGGCCGACCGGGTCTATGTGGCGGTAAGCAATCACTGCACCGTGCTCGATGCCGCCACCGGCCAAATTCTGCAGGACATCCCCATGCCCGGACTGCGCGGCCAGAAGAGCGGCCAATGGACCTACATCGGCGTTTATGAGGACATCCTCCTCGGCGGCACGGATTTCGCGCTGTTCAATCGCCGCTTTGGCGGCCCGCGGCTCTCCTGGCCGCCGCCCCCCACGGACCTCGCCGCCTGCCAGGGATTGACCGCCTTTGACCGCCACACCGGCAAGGTGTTGTGGCAGGTGGAAGCCAAATACAGCTTCATCCACAACGGCATCGTGGCCGGCAAAGGCAAAGTGTATTGCCTGGACCGCTGGCCCAAGAGTGTCGAGGCCAGACTCCGCGCCCAACAACAACCGGTGCCGGCCAGTTACCGCATCGTGGCCTTTGACCTCCGCACCGGCCAGATGGCCTGGGAGCAGGATGACATCGTTTCCTGCTCGTGGCTGGCCTATAGCAAAAGCGAGGATTTGCTGCTGTTGGCGGGGGCCAAAGCCACTGACCGCCTCCGGGACGAGACCAGCTCCAGCATGCAAGTACTGCAGGCCGCCGACGGCAAATCCCTGTGGGCGCGCCGCAATGACTTCCCCCACAACGGCCCGTGCGTGCTGTACCACGATCTCATCATTACCACGCCGGTCTCTTATCAAACCAGCGCCGGCGCCTACCGCCTGCGCGATGGCAAGCCGCACGAAATCCTCAATCCCCTCACCGGCCTGCCCCAGCCTTGGAAGGTTTATCGCACCTACGGCTGCAATACCCCCATCGCCGGCGAATACCTGATGACCTTCCGCAGCGGCGCGGCTGGTTTCTATGACCTGGAGCGCCACAGCGGCCTGGGCAACTGGGGCGGCTTCAAATCTGGCTGCAGCGCCAACCTCATCATCGCCAACGGGGTGGTCAACGCCCCGGACTACACCCGCACCTGCAGTTGCCCCTACCAAAACCAAACCTCCCTGGCCCTCGTGCCCATGCCCGAATTGGAGGTTTGGACCTGCAACCTCTCCGGGCTTACCCTGACCAACAGCGTGCGCATCGCCCGCCTGGGCCTCAATCTCGGCGCCCCCGGCGACCGCCTGGCCGAAGACGGTACCTTGTGGCTGGAATACCCCCCCACCAGCGAGCTTTCCCCGAAAGTCCTGGTCTCTTTTAACGGCGCGGGCGTCACCAACGTCTTCACCAACGCCCCCGTTTTCCGCCGCCACGTCAGCAGCGTGAGCGGCAACAGTCATCCCTATGTGTTTGCTTCGGGGCTGCGCGAAGTCGAATCGCTGGTCATCACCCCCCAAACCGTCCCCGCCCGCCTGCCCGCCCGGCCCTCGAGCAGTGAGGATGACGATGACGACGATGACCCCACGCGCGGCAGCGGCGCCAGCACCAATCAAACGGGCCTTACGCCCCCCAACAACTCAACTTCGGACACCAACAACCCCGCCCTCGCTTCCGCCGCAACCAATCGGCCCCCCGGCTTTCGTCCGCCCGGCCCGCCGCCGCCCGGACGTTTCCGCCCCGGCAGCCGCAGCAGCAGCACCAATGCCCCCGCTCAAATCCACTCCAGCGCGGATTTGCCCGAGCTGGAGCCGGTCCGTTACACAGTCCGCCTGTATTTCTCGGAGCCCGATGAAATCGCCGTAGGACAGCGGGTCTTCGACATCGAAATCCAGGGGCAGAAAGTCCTGGAAAAACTGGACCTCATCCAGGAAACCGGCGAGCCGTTCCGCGGAGTAGTCAAGGAGTTCAAGGGCATTTCCGTCACCAAGGACCTGGCCATTCATCTGCGTCCCGCGCCCGGCTCCCCGCTCAAGCCCGTGCTTTCCGGCGTTGAATTATTGCAGGAAAACTGACAAAAACCTTCCGTGTTTTCGGCAAGCACCAGACGGCCACCACCGCGGCAGCCCCGCCTGAAGGCTTTTCGCTTGCTGGCGGGCCTGGCCGCCTGCATGATCTTCAGCGCCTGCAACTCCCAGTCACCTCCCTCGCCGTCCCCTGCGCCGGCCGCGGAGGACAGCGCGCCCCGGGTGACGCCGGAAGGGCACCTGGACCGCGCCCAGCCCAAGCTCAAGACCATGCGCCTGTATGTTGGCGCGCATGAATTGATCACCGAACTCTGCACCAACGATGTCCAGCGCATGACCGGCATGATGTTTCGCACCAACCTGGCGGAAAATGAGGCCATGCTCTTTGTGTTTCCCTGGCCGCATCGCGCCAGTTTCTACATGAAAAACACGCGGGTGCCTCTCAGCGCCGCTTACATTGATCCCGAGGGGGTCATCCGCGAAATCCACGATTTGCACCCGGGCGATCTACAGGGCCGGGAGGCCCAGGTGGACAACATTCAATACGTGCTCGAAACCACCCAGGGCTGGTTCAAGCGCCGCAACCTCGGACCGGGAGCTGTTGTCCGCACCGAGGAGGGCACCCTGCCCCAGACTTTCTTCAAACGCCGCTAAGGCGTCCCGGCAGTTTGACCAGCCGAGCCCGGCCCGGGCCAGCAACACCTTCCAAGCCCCTGGAGTGGAATTGCGGCCGCCCCTCAGCAACCCCGCCGCACCTCCTGCCGCCCTCCACGTTGACAGAATATTAGCTCCTGTGATAGTTTCCGCGGCAATTGGATGGCGACTATGAATGCGTCGCTCCTAACCCAGCATGTCCTGGTGCTGAATCGGCTCTGGCAGGCCGTCAACGTCTGTTCGGTGCGCCGGGCGCTGACCTTGATCTTCGAGGGCCATGCGCAGGTGGTGTTTGCCACCGAGGAAGGCAACTTCCAAACCTTCAGCTTCAACGATTGGAAGGACTTTTCCCAGCAGGAACCCCATCCGGAAAGCATTGCCACCGTCTCGTTCCGCATCCGCATTCCGCGCGTCATCCTGCTGCTGGCGTTTGACCGGCTGCCGCGCAAGGAAGTCAAGTTCACCCGGCACAACATTTTTGAGCGCGACAAGAACACCTGCCAGTATTGTGGTCGCGTGTTTGACCGCAAGGATTTGAACCTGGATCATGTCATCCCCCGCGACCGCGGCGGCCCCACCACGTGGGAAAACATCGTCTGCTCCTGCATCGAGTGCAACACCCGCAAGGCCAACCGCACGCCCCAGGAGGCCGGCATGCGGCTCATCCGCAAACCCAAGCGGCCCAAGTGGCGGCCCTTCGTGCAGATCAGTTTCGGCGCCGTGGTGCACGACAGTTGGAAGCACTTCATTGACCTCGCCTACTGGAACGTTGAGCTGGGCGAGGAAGTGGAATAGGCCGCCCGCCCCCGCCTACAACTGCCAGCGCCGGCCGCGTTGCACGCCAAATTCGGTAATCTCCGGCGGCATGTGCCGCGCCACGTAAAAGGCAAACACCACCACGCTGAGAAACGTCCCCAGGATCATCCCCGCCACCAGCCAGCTCGGAATCTGCCCCACCGCCAGCGCCTCGTACAACCGGGCCAGCGAGTCAATTTTGTAGGGGGTATGCATGTAGATTTTGGCCAGCCAGGCCATCAAAATGATCATGAAAATGAAGGCGTAATTCCGCCGCAACCGGTGCGCCATGGCCTCCACCTGCGAGATCTTGAAACTGGGGATCAATAAATCCTCCGCCACCAGCTTGCGCCAGTCCCCCTCCAGTCTTTCCGGATTTTGCGCCACCATGGGCGACAAAAAATGCGCCTCCAGCATCCGCACCCGCGCCTGAAACGCATCATAAAAACGATACCGGCGCGCCTCGATCCACAACATCACCCACACAATCGCCAGGTTGAAAAAGAAAATCAGATGCGGCACATCCGGCACGCTGAAGGCCACGGTGAAAATGGTGCCGGTGGACGTGATGGCCCACGTGGTGGTGGTGTCCAGCCGCTGCCGCCACACCATGATGCGCCCAATCTCGCCCCGGTAAAAGTGCGCCATGGCGTTGACGTAACACTGATCCCGCAGCAAATCGCGCGCGGGCGTTTCTGGATTCGGCTCGCTCATCTCGGACTGGCGCCGTCCCTCAGGCGCTGCTGCCGCTGAACTGATCCTGCTTGTGTTTGAACAGCAAATTGAAGGTGGTCATGGACCCGTAACAGCGGGTGATGTATTGCTGCAGCTCCACCTTCTCGCCTTCGGTTAATTGCGCGTGGGCATTGATCTTCTGCTCCAGCGTGCGCAGGTTGTTGCGCATCATCACGATCTTGTGAAAAAACACCTCCAGCGGCACTTCCTTGGTTTGCAAGGTGGGATCAGCCGGATGCAATACCAATTTGCCCCCATGCCAGCGCGCCCCCAGACCCTCCACCACCCCGGCATCGCGCTCCAGCCCCAGCTCCTCCACCAGCGCGGCCACCGTCTCCCGAATGATTTCCGCCAGCGGGCGGGTCATCCCGCTCAATTCCGCCTGCGGCGCCGCCGGCTCCAGTCCGCTCAGCTCCGGCGAGATTTTTTGTTCCCCCTGCGGAAAAACCACCGTGGCCAGCTTCGGCTCCAGGGCCTTCACCTCGCCCATGCCATAGTGCGGATGGCGCACCTTCATCCCCACAAACATCTGCTCAATTCTCATGCCCTGATTCTAGCTTCGCCCCTGTCGGGCCGACAGCCCAAAATGGCACCGGCCCCGCCCCGCCACGCGTCCGGGGTTAAGGCGCCTTTTTACCAGCGCTCTCCAAATATTCCCTGGCCATCTGATGAGCACGCTCCCATTTCAAACGAAAGTTGGCGTTCTGGCCGGCCTTGAGTTCAAATTCCATGCGTTTATTGGCGGCTTTCCAATGGCCAAGCTGCTCCGCCACCACCAGCCACTGCAAGGCCTCCGCTTCCAGCGGAAACCCATCCGCCGCGGTGAACGCCCGGCCTTTGCTGATACCCAGATAGTATTCCAGCTCAAAAAGCAGGTACGCCGCGCGCGCCGCCAGCACGCCGGTTTCCCGGCGCAAAACTTCCTCACAATGTTTCCACACCTCGCTCCGCGCGTGATTGTGCCTGGCCTGTTTTTCCTCCTCGGTCAGTAGTCTGGCCTGCGGCCCCGTGCTCTGGGAGGAAAAGGTGTCCCGGTAAACCTGGGCGGCGTATTCAAGGCGCGCCGGCGCCAGCCCTTTCACGGCGGCCTCCTGCAAGAGGTTGGTGGCCAGCGCATCATCTCCCCGGCGTGCCGGCAGGAGTTCATTGAACACCAAGTACCATATCCGGAATTGCGATTCCAAGTCGCCCGCCCGGGCGGCGGCCTCCCACTGCCGCCGGGCCTCGGTCAGGTTGGGCTTGAAGTCGCGCTCCCGGCTCACTTCGTCCCATCCCCTGCCCCGCCAGCCCAGCGCATGGCGCATGGCCAGGACGGCCGGCGGCACATTTTTGGATGGTGTCTCCGTTTGCGGCGGAGGGCGCACCACGGCGGCGGGCGGTTCATCGGTAATTTCCAGGACCACGCGGAAGCCAATGTCATCCTCCCGTGTGCCCGGCGGTGCCCCCCGGCGGAAGGAGGCCAGCCACGCTGTGGAATAAACGCCGTGCACCACGTCCCACTTCCAGGAGCCGCCGCGCAACACCCGTTCCGTGCTCTGGTTGTCCAGCGTGTCTTCACACCACTCCCACACATTTCCCGCCATGTCATACAGCCCCTTTTCATTGGGCGGAAACATTCCCACCGGCGCCAGCCGGTCAAAATAATCAAAACTCACAAACGGCGGAAAGTTGCCGCAATTGATGCGCGGCGGAAACTCCCGCCCCCACACATACCACGGCGCCCCCATCCGCCCGGAGCGCTCCAATGGGGTGGCTCCCGGCTCCTCCGGCAGGCCAAAAGCCAGGCTCCATTCGGCATCCGTCGGCAGACGATAGCGGTGATTGGCCGAAATGGTTTGCTGCGCCTCCCTCCTTTGCAGGCGGCTGCAAAAGTCGTGTGCCTTGTCCCAGCTCACATACACGATGGGCGCCTGATCAATCGTGCCCTTACCCGTGCCTTCCTTGGTGCCCCGCTCCAGCTCCTCGTAGGGAGCCTGGTTGGCGACGCGCTCGGCCATCACGTTGGTATAATCACGCACGCGGCACTCCCACACCGCCATGAACACCTTGCGGTTCAAATTCACAAACTTCATCCCCAGGCTGTTCGTCCAATAGGGCTCATCGCCTTGGGGACCCGGCCAGAATTGCAGGGCTTGCGTCACCGTCAGGCTGCTTTGCGGACGCAGCCCCAGCACCCGCGCGTCCACCACCAGATTGGTGGGACGGTGATTGGGCAGGCGCGCCAGCAGCGTGACTTTTTCGTCCAGTCCCAGCTCCGGGATTTGGAAGGCCGGCTGCCCCGCCTCGCGCACCAGATTAGTCCCCACCCACAAGCGCGCCCCCGCCGGCAGCGTTTCAAGCGCCACCCGGGCGAAGGGAAAGTCCAGGCTCACGCGATTGGTCTGCGCCGCGGCCACCTCCACCTCCGCCACCACCTGCCAGTCCTCCTTGCCCAGGCCGGGCAAGGTAAACTGGCGCGGCCGCACCGCCGTGACCCGATAGCGCCCGGTGGGCAGCCCCGTGAAACCCCCCGGCCCGGTGTGCTCCCGGGGTGCGATTTCATTGCTTAACCGGGCCTCGGAGGCCAGTTGCTCCACCCGCCAACGCCCGTCCGGCGGATGCAGCTCGACGGCCAGGGCGCCAGTGCTGCGCACCAAAGCCGGCAGCTCCAATTCCGCAGGCCCTCCGGGGGTGATAGTCAAGCGCCGCTCCACAGCCTCATGCCCCGGCGCCGTCACCTGCACGCGGTAAGTCCCCGTGGGCAGACGGTCGAAGCTAATTCCGCGTCCCCCGCTTTTTTGCTGCTCCACCTTCTCACCCTCCATTAGCGGCGTTTCCGGCCCGCTCACCTGAACAACCGCCGTAGCCGGGCCGGCAAGGCTCACCCGCAGCCCCCCCAGCAGCCGGCTCAAAACTACTGGCGCCGGCTGCGTGGTCTGCTCCGCCCGGATATTCAGGCGGGCCACATAATTTGAAAAACCGGGCGCGCTCACCCGCAGCTCGTATTCTCCCATCGGCAACCCCGGCGCTGGCGCACTCAACCGGCCCGCCTCCTGATTGGTCAGGCTCAGCGACAACGGCGCGTCCACCGCCACCAATTCCGCCCGCGCATGGGCCGGCGCAAAGGTGACCTCCATCCCACCGCGCAATGGCTCCAAACTTAAAATGCCGAGATTGGTGACCGTGCCTGAGACGACCATGATGCGCCGCCGCAGCGGTTGATAGCGGGGCAACCCCACCTCCAACTCATATTCCCCCGTCGGCAAATCCACGCGCTCGTTGTAACGCACCTGGGCCACATCGCTGCCGGGCAGATCCCGGCTCAGATAGCGCAGGTAATTGGTGGCTTGCGCGGGCAGCACTCGAAACACCAGCCCGCCCAGGCTGCGATTCAGCCGCACCACGCGCTGGTTGGTTTGCCGCTCCAATACCGTCAAGCTCTCCAGCCGCGTGTCATAGCCCGGCAGCTCCGCCTGCAGGGTGTAGGGCCCGATCGGCAGCTCCAGCAAGTCCCCCGAACGCAACAGCCGGTTGGGCTGCAACGTCAGCACCGCCGCCGAAGGCTCCACCACCACCCGCAGCCAGCCGGTGACCCGCTGCAGCTCCAGCCGCCCCAACGCTGTTGGCTGCTCGGCCACAATGGCAAACTGCTGGGTGCGCCCATAATACCCGGACGCCTGCAATATCAGCGTGTATTCGCCCACCGGCAATTTCTGACGAAATTCCTCGGTGATGCTCCCGCTCAGCTCCACCGGCCCCCGCAACTCAAAGCGCGCCTGGGGGACGGCCACACTGAAAATCAAATCCCCCTGCAACCGGCTCAATTCCCCCACCACGGTGACCGTGGCGTCTTCCGGCACCATCACATTGGTTACAAAACCGCCATATTGCGCCGCCTCCAAACTGACCCGCCACGGCCCGGAAGGCAGATTCGTCAGCAGCGCCGGGCAAACCCCCGTCAGCCGCTGGCCCTCCGGGCCGGTCAGCGTGTACTGCGCGGCGGACGGCCGCGAGTCCACCCGCAACTGCCCCATGCTGCGCGCCAGAGCCGGCTGCAACACGACCGTTGCCTGAGCCGCCAAGCTTACATTCGTGCTCCAGGGCCGATACCCCGACCGCGTCAAGGTCACCTCGTATTCTCCCACCAACAGTTTCTGGTTGAAATCGGCGGCGCGTTGCTTCAAGGCCGCGGGGAGTTGCCCCGTTTCTGTGCGCCGCGCCGTCACCGTCACCTGCGCATCCTCCGGCACCGGCTGCAGGATCAACGTCCCCGTCTGCGGCGTCAAACGCACCGTGACCTTGTGAAAACGCGCATACGGCGTGCCCTCCTTGGGCTGCAGGCTAAGGCTATTGGTGGACGGCCAATAGCCCGCGCGGCGGGCAACCAGCTCATATTGACCCGGCACGACCTGTTGGAAAGCACGGCTGCCGGCCGGCAATTCATAATTTTGGGGGCCGCGCAGCTCCAGATGGGCATCGGAAGGCTCGGCGTCCACCACCACCTGGCCCGGCGGTGATTTCACGCGGAGGTAATATTGCCAACCCCACACGGCGCCCAGAACCAGTAGCGCCAGCAACACCACGGCTGCAGCGGCCCGGGCCACAAGGCGCAATCGCCGCCGGGCCTCCGGCGAAATCCCGGGCTTCTCGCGCCTGACGGGCTCTGCCGGGGCGGGCGGGGGTTGCTCGGGTGCCGCAGGCATTGGCTTCCCCGCGGGCGCAGACGGCACCTCCACCCGAATGGGTGTCTTCCGGGGCGCAGGCTTGGGTTGAACTGCTGCAGCCTCCCGGGATTCGGTTGTTGGCGGCAGCGCAGCGGCAGCCGGGGCCTCCGGCGGAATAACGGCCGCCGCGGGAGTCGTAGCTGGCGGCGGAAGCGGGGGAGGCAGCGCCGGTTTGGCTGTCGGCGGCGATGGGGCTGCCGCTGTGGATGGGGGAGCGGCGGCGGGGGCAGGAATATTGGGGGCGGCCGTCGGCGGCGAAACGCTGGCAGGCGGCTTCTCGGTGGTTTTTTCCGGCGGCTCGGCAGGTGGGGTGGTGGGCCGCGCCGTAGGGGGCTGCGTCATCAAAGGCGGCCCCGTCAACTCGGTCTCCACCTCAATCACCACCCCTCGGCTGGGCCGCCGGGTGGAGCGTTTCGGTTTGCTGGCCGGCCCGGTGCCAGGCGGCTCAGTACCGGGCGACTTGGCCGGCGTTTTCGGCGGCGGCTCGGCCACCACAGTAGGCTCATCCGGGGCCACCACCTGCACAGCACCAGGCTTGACGGCAGCCCCAACCACCGCCGGCCGGCCGCTCAGATTCAGGCGCTCAATAATTTCCAGCGCCGACGCCGGCCGCCGGGCCGGGTCTTTCTGCAAACAAGCGGCCAGCGTGCGCTCCCACACCACCGGGATGTTTTTGCCTTCTATCCCCAGCTCCTTGCGCCGTTGTTGTACTGAGGGCGGCACCTTTTCCCGCACCTGAGCCAGGATTTCGCCCGAATAAAACGGCGGCTTGCTGGTCAGCAGCTCATACAAGGTGGCGCCCAACGCGTAAATATCATCCGCCACGGAGGGTGGCTCGCCCATGGCCTGCTGTGGGCTCATATAAACCAGGGTGCCGGAAACCCCTCCCCTGTGCATGGTAGCCCGCGTCAGGCTCTCTGCCACACTGCGGGCAATGCCAAAATCCGTGATCTTCAACCGGCCCTGCACGTCCACCATCAGGTTGGCGGGCTTCAAATCCCGATGCACGATTTTGACATCGTCATGCGCGTAATGCAGCGCATCACAAAGCTGGATCACCCACGACTGCAGCTCCTCCGCTTCAAACACCTTGCCGGGACGCGTCAGGCGCAAATTGGCCAGCGTATCCCCCGCCACGTATTCCATCGAAATGCCCGCGCAGTTCTCGTCCTCGAAGAAATAATAGAATTTGACAATGTTGCGATGGGACAAATCCAGGCTGCGGCGCGCCTCGCGTTTCAGCTCTTCCAGCGCCGTGCGGTCCTTGGCCAGCACTTCCGGAAGAAACTTCAGCGCCACATCGAAATTCAGCGTTTCATCATGCGCCAGCCACACCACTCCCATGCCCCCCCGCCCCAACACCCGTTGCAAGGTGAAGCGATTGAGCACTTTCTGGCCGGGCACCAGCCCGCGCACGGTGATGCCCAAATCCAAATCAGATAACGGGTTGATGTTTTCGGCACTCATGCGTGCCCCTGGCCAATGCTGCTGGTCCGCGTTCTGTTATCGCTTTTCCGGCTTGCTGACATACAGCATGACAGAAGAGACCGTTTCTGGCAATTCCAAGCTGCGGTTGTGTTCCCCTGCCAGCCAATGGCCAGTCCGCCGGGATGGCCAAAGGAGAAGTAAAAACCAAAACCCTTTGAGCCACCGCACGGCCTGCTTGTTTCATCCGGGGGGGCAGCCCGGCAGCACTCCGCAGATTTGCAGGGGCAAGGCGCCCAACGATTAGGGGTTTGACAACCAGCGCGTTAATTATTACTTTATTTTTAATTCGTAACACGATGCAAATGTTGCGCCATCAGTGTCAGCCGTCCGGCCGCGCCGCCCCTCTGCGAGGCTCCGGCTTTACGCTGGTGGAGCTGTTGGTGGTCATTGCCATCCTTGCGCTCCTGGCCGCCCTGCTGTTGCCGGCCTTGGGGCGGGCCAAAGAAAAGGCCAAAGTCACCAAGGTGCATGCCGAGCTTTATGGCGTGGGCCTGGCTCTGGAGATGTATAGTCAGGATTACGGCGGCCGGCTGCCGCCGGTGCGGGTGAATTGCAATTCTGACCTGGCCATGCACTATTGCCAGTTTCCCCTGGAACTCGCCACCGAAGGCTATTTGCCCAAGGGCGACCGCCCCGGCATGGCCGCCAACATGGAAGACCCTTTTAATCCGGGCCATACGTATAAATATGCCGCACCGGGTCCCTCGTTGATGAATGATACGCCGGATGCCGATTACCGCGTATGGGTGCCGGATGATTTCCCCCGCTGCGCCAGCAGCACCGGCAAATATTACAGCTCCCCGGTCAACAGCCCCGTGCGCTGGGTAATTTGGAGCTTGGGGCCGCGGCCTGACAGTCCCAAAAGCATGGACTCCCGTGCCCCCATGGCCGCCCGCACCTGGTATCGTCAGCCCGGCGATGGGGGGGTCATCGCCCGCATGGCGGCGCGGGATGGTACTCAATATAAAACGCCATGAGCGGAAAAAAGGAGGGAGATGGGGGCTGGCGGCCCCGGCTGAGCTGGTGGATCATGCTGCTGTTGCTGCCGCTGGCCGCATGCCATCCGCGCTCACGTCCCGCCGAGCTGGCTTGCGGTTCTTCTTATCTCGAGGCCGCCGCGCGTGATGTGACCCAGCAGCCGGTGCCCTTGCTCCGGCTGGCCGAGCCGGGCACGTGCCCGGGGCACTTTGACCTTCGCCCCAGCCAGGCTGAAGCGCTTCGCCGGTGCCGGCTGTTGCTGCGTTTTGATTTTCAGCAAGCCCTTGATACTCAGGTGCAGGCCGGCGCGCCGGGCGGCCCGGAAGTGGGCGTGGTAAGCGTCCGCGGCGGCATGTGTGTGCCAGCCACCTATCTGGCGGTTTGCGAGCAAATCATCCCCCACCTGGCCCGTTGGCAGCAACGTCCCCCGGAAGCCTATCAGCCCCAACTTTCCGCCATCCGCCAACGTTTGCAGACGCTCGAAAAAACGCTGCATCTCCAGGTGCGCGAAGCCGGGCTGGCCGGGGTTCCCGTCATCGCCAGCAAACGCCAGCGCGACTTCTGTGAATGGCTCGGTTTGCGGGTGGCGGGCGATTTCACCGGCGCGGACATCGCGCGCCCAAGCGAATTGGAAAAGGTCATCAATGCCGGCCGCGCCGCAGGTGCGCGACTGGTCATTGCCAACCTCCCCGAAGGCCGCAAAGCCGCAGATTTCATTGCCGATGCCCTCGGCGCCAAGGTGGTGGTCTTGGGCAACTTCCCCCTCCCGAGCGCTTCCGGTCCGGATTTCGACGCGCTGCTGCAGGAAAACGTCCGCGGTCTGTGCCAAACCGCGCGCTCTCCATGAAAATGCCGGTGATTGAGGTGCGGGATTTACGCGTGACGACGCGGGGCCGGAACGTGTTGGACATGCCCCGCCTGAGCGTGGCCGAGGGTGAATTTGTGGCTCTCATGGGGCCAAACGGCGCAGGCAAAACCACTTTTTTGCGTGTGCTCCTGGGGTTGCAGCCGATGGCCCAGGGACAGGTCCACGTGCTGGGCTCTCCTCCCCACCTCCTGCCCTGGCGCCCCCTGGCCCAACTCCGTCAAAAAATAGGTTATGTCCCCCAACTGCCTCCAGTTACGGGCGACATGCCGCTCACCGTCCGCGAAGTGGCGGCCATCGGCCGCACGGCCGCCGCCGGGTTGTTGCGCCGCCTCACCCCCGACGACTGGCAAAAGGTGGAGCACTGGCTGACGCGGCTGGGATTGGCACCCCACGCCCACCGCGCCTTCCATGAATTATCCGGCGGTGAACAACGCAAGGTATTGCTGGCCCGCGCCCTGGCCCAGGCGCCTGAACTTCTTTTGTTGGACGAACCCACCGCCCACCTCGACCTCGGCTGGCGCGAGCAATGGGTGCAACTGTTGCAACAGTTGCACTCCGAAACCGGTCGCACTTTTCTGCTGGTTTGCCATGAATTGGAGGTGCTGCCGCCCGCCTGCCGGCGCGTCCTGCTCCTGCGCGAAGGCCGGCTGCTGGCCGATGGGCCGGTGGAGGCAGTCTTTACGCCTGCCATGCTTCGCGAGCTTTACGGTCAAAACCTGGAAGTGGCGCATCGCGGGGGGCGTCACGTCATCATGCCGGGAGGCACGCCATGATGCTGGCCATTTTAGACCTTGGGCTGTGGGCGCCGGTGATGCTGGGTGGGGCCTTGGCGGGGGCTTCCAGTGGCGCCCTGGGGGTTTATATCGTCGGCATGCGCATCCCTTTTCTGGGGGTCTGTGTCTCACATGCGGCTTTGGCGGGCGCAGTGTTTGGCGCGCTGGCGGGCTTGAGCGGGCCGTGGATGCTCCTTCCCGCGCTGGCCGGCGCAATGATCTCCGCCCTGGCACTCGGGCTGGCCCGGCCGGAACGACTGCGCACGGATAACAACACCGTGATGAACCTGCTCTTCACCGGCTCCATGGGCCTGGCTTTTCTGGGGCTGGGACTGTTTCCCGTCTTCGGCAAAAGTGACCATGACGTGCGCGCCCTGCTCTGGGGCAGCTTGAATTATTGCCGCTGGCACGATGTCTGGCTCATGGCAGGAGGGGCTGCCCTGCTCTTTTTGTTTCTCGCGCTCACCGCCAAAGAAATGCGCGCCATCCTCTTCTCCCGCACGGACGCCGCCGCCGCCGGCATTCACGTCACCCTGGTCTGGACTATTTTCCTCGTGCTCGTGGCGTTGGTGCTTACGGTTAATTTTCAAACCGTGGGCGGACTGATGATCTTCAGTCTCATGACCAACCCCGCTGCCGCGGCGTTTCTGCTCGTGCGTGGCGGCAACCGCACCCTGGCCGTGGCCGCCGCGCTGGGCGCCTTCAGTGGATTGGCGGGCTTTATTATTTCCGCCCTCACGGACTTGCCCACCGGAGCCACCATTGTGCTCCTGTCCGCCGGGGTGGTGGGCGCCGCCGCCCTGTACCGCGCACGCCAGCCATAAGGCGCCGGCCGGCCTCGACCCCGGGCCCCACAAAATCCCTCTTGGTATTTTCATGGCCAAAGGTTAAATCTCACGCCCGATGAGTGTGGCATGTTGACGCACACCTCCAACCGACGCACCGCCCTGGCGGCGGGGATTGCGCTGGCGCTGGACCAGTTGACCAAGCTGGCCGTGCTCAAATTCCTCGGCTTTCAGCAGGAATATGTGGTGCTGGACGGCTTTTTCAAATTCGTGCACTGGGGCAACACCGGCGCGGCGTGGAGTTTGTTTCGTGACAATAATGCCCTGCTGGCCATGGTGTCCCTCATCGCCCTCTTGATTCTCCTGGCGGGCCGCCGGCATTTCGACACCGGCACCCGCCTGGGCGACTATGCCATGGGCATGGTCTTTGGCGGCATCGTGGGCAACATTATTGACCGCTTCGCCCACGGCCATGTGGTGGACTTCCTTTACTTCCATCTCTACCGCCGCAGCGGGGAGGAGCTCGGTTTCCCCGCCTTCAACCTGGCCGACAGCGCCATTTGCATCGGCGTACTCATCCTTTTCATCCTCTCTCTGCAAACCAACGGGCAATCTGCCGCCAAACCGGCCGATACTTCTCCGAAAGCCTGACGGTCATCTCAGCCGCGCAACCGCCCCAAAACCGCCCCTCCCACCCGGCCCCCGTTGGGCTTTTCGTGGCCCCGCCCCTTGGCGCTCATGGGGGTTGATTCGTGCTTGTCGTCGCGGTTCGTGTCTATTCGTGGTGGCTACCAGGCCCCGGGGAAGGGGGCGCTGCCACGGCCATCGCCGCCATGCCGTCACCATTATTTTTCCTGTTACCCTTGCCCCGCCTTCGTATAGTAATGCCGGGCTATGAAACAAAAGCGGATATTTGATGACATTGACGACGTGCTGGAAGACCTCCGGCGTGGCCGCATGGTCATCGTGGTGGATGATGAAGACCGCGAAAACGAGGGGGACCTCGTCATGGTGGCCGAGAAGGTCACCCCCCAGGCCGTTAACTTCATGGCCAAGTATGGGCGCGGCCTGATTTGCGTGCCCACCACCAGCGAACGGCTCAAGCAGCTCGGCATCGAGCAGATGGTGGTGCAGAACCGTGACACCTTCAAAACGGATTTTCAGGTCAGCGTGGACGCCGCCCGGGGCATCACCACGGGCATCAGCGCGGCCGATCGCGCCCGCACCATTCAAGTGATGGCCGATCCTACAGCCACCGCTTCCGACCTGACCCAGCCGGGCCACATCTTCCCCTTGCGCGCCAAACCGGGCGGAGTGCTGCAGCGGGCCGGCCACACCGAGGCGGCGGTGGACCTCTGCCGCCTGGCCGGCTGCCGCCCCTGCGGAGTCATCTGCGAAATCATGGATGATGACGGCACCATGATGCGCCTGCCCCGCCTGCTCCGCTTTGCCCGGCGGCACAAACTGCGCATTTGCTCCATCGCCGATTTGATCCATTACCGCCGCGTGCGGGAAAAGCTGGTGGAGCGCCTGGAAATGGTGAAGCTGCCCACCGACTACGGCGAATTTGATCTTTATCTCTACCGCTCGCGGGTGGACGGCCAGCATCATCTGGCCCTGGTGAAAGGCGAGGTGGCCGGCCGCCGCAATGTCCTCGTCCGGGTGCACAGCGAATGTCTCACCGGCGATGTTTTCGGCTCGCGCCGCTGCGATTGCGGGCCGCAACTGCATCAGGCCATGCGCCTGATTTCGGAGGAGGGCTGCGGCATCATCCTGTACATGCGCCAGGAAGGCCGCGGCATCGGCCTGCCTGCCAAAATCCGCGCCTACAAATTGCAGGAGCAGGGCCTCGATACGGTGGAAGCCAACCTGAAATTGGGCTATCCCACGGACTTGCGCGAGTACGGCCTGGGCGCGCAAATCCTGTGTGACCTGGGCATCAAAACCATCCGCCTCCTCACCAACAACCCGAAGAAAGTTGTGGGCCTCCAAGGCTACGGGCTGGAAATCGTTGAGCAGGTGCCCATCCGCATCAAACCCAACCCGCACAACCTGAAGTACCTCAAAACCAAACGCGAGAAACTGGGCCATCTGCTCTAAGGGCAACCCCATTGCTTATGCTGCGACGTGTTGTTTCAGCTCGAAAATCCGCCCAGGGCGGACGCTTCGCCATCGTGGCCAGCGAATACAACGGCCGCTACGTCAACTCCATGCTGCGCGCCGCCCGCCGCGTGTTGCAAGAGGCGGGCGCGGCGCGCATCCGCCTGGTGCGGGTGCCGGGCGCTTTCGAGATCCCCGTGGTGGCGGCCGCGCTGGCCCGCCAGCAACCCCGCTGGTCCGCCATCATTTGCCTGGGCCTCATCCTGCGCGGCGAGACCGTCCACGCCCAGCAGATCGGCGATACCGTCAGCCGTCTGCTGGGTGAAATCAGCGTGGAAACCGGCGTGCCGGTGATTCACGAGGTGTTGCTGCTCGAAAACACCGCGCAGGCCGACAAGCGCTGTCTTTCCCCGGAACACAACCGCGGGGCCGAAGCCGCCCACACGGCCGTAGCCATGGCCCGCGTGATGCAGAGCTTGTAACTCCCCGGAGCCTCGGCCTTCCCCGGGTTCGATAATTGCTGGTCAAGGGGCCGCTTTTGCGGCATCTTAATCTTGTGAGCCCGATGGAGCCTATCGTGCGCCTGTTGCGGGAAGCCACCCGCCTGCGCCTCTGGCGCCAGGCGTGGCGCGGCGCTTTCCAAGGCCTTCTGGCGGCCAGCTTCTTCTGTCTGGCGGGCCTGCTCGCGTGGAAATTACTCCCCCTGCCCTTCTGGGTGCCCTTGCTGGCTGTGGCCGCCCTGCCTCTCGGTCTGCTCGCGGGAGCACTGGCCGCGGCGGCGCGCCGCCCCGGTGAACTGGAAATGGCCCAGTGGCTGGATCGCCGCCTGGACCTGGATGAACGCCTGAGCACCGCTTGGGAATGGCAAAAGCAGCAACATCCCTGGCGGGAGATGCTCTGCGCGGACGCCGCCCGCCATGCCGCCGAATGCCCGCCCGAGCGTTTGAAGCAACTGCTGCCCCCAAAGGTGCCCGCTCAAGGCCGCTGGGCCTTGCTCAGCCTCGCCCTGGCCGCAGCCCTGGGTTTTGTGCCGGAGTACCGCTCGCCCGCCCGCCAACAGGCGGCCCTTGAAAAAGACAATCTTTCGGAAACCGGAAGGCGCCTGATGGAGTTGGCCAAACACCAGATGAAGTCCACGCCTCCGGCCCTGCCGCCCACCCAAAAGGCCCTTGAAGCCGTAGCCGAACTGGGCAGCCAGTGGAACAAAGCGCCCCCCACCCGCAACGAGGCGCTTTCGGAGGCCGCCCAACTGGCCGCCGAGCTGCGCAGGCAGGTCTCCGAGCTGGAAAAAAATCCCGGCTTGAAAAAATTGGAAAAAGCCGCGCGAGAAACCGGTCTCCGCGAGTCGGCGGACCCCGCCGCGTTGCAGCGCCAGGTGGAGGAGCTGCAAAACAAACTCGGGGCCGCCGCCGGTCAGGGCGAGAAGCTCCAGGACCTGCAAAAGCGCCTGGAAAAAGCCCGGGCCGCCGCAGAAAAGCTCGCCCAGGCCAAGGGCGACGAGGCGGAGGCGGCTCGGCAACAACTGGCCCAAGCTTTGAGTGCCTTGCAAAAGGAGGCCATGCAATTGGGGCAGAACCTCGAAGGCCTGGACGCCGCCCTCAAGGCACTGGCGGAGGGCAAGCCCGATCAGGTCTTGAAAAACCTGGACCTGGCCACGCTGGATTTGGAGCAACTGCGACAGTTGGCCGAAAAACTGAAGCAGGCGCAAAAGGCCTTGGAGCAGGCCACGGGCAAAAACCTGGCCGAGCAGTTGGAACTGGGACAGGCGGGCGCGGCCATGCGCACCCTCGAGCAATGGCGGCAACAATTGCAATCCGGCAACCCCTCGCCAGAACAGCTCCAAAAAATGATGGAGGATTTGAAAAAGGCCCTCAAACCAGCGCAGGATTACGGCCAACTGCGGGCCAAACTGGAGCAGGCCCTGCAGCACTTGCAGTCAGGCCGGCGCGAGCAGGCCGCCCAAAGTTTGGGCGAAGCCATCAAGGAACTCGAAGACTTGCTGAATCAAATGAACGACGCCGAAGCCCTGGCGGAGTGTCTGCAAGGGCTCCTCCGCGCCCAGGAAGCCATTGCTCAAGGCCAGTGCATGGGGCTGGGTCGCGGCAACCAGGCCAGGGCAGGCAAGGCCGGACGGCCGTCAGCCCGGGGGGTGGGCGACTGGACCGATGAAGGTTGGGATCCGAAAGACCTGTTGCAGGAAGAACTGGCCGATAATAGCGACATTCAGCGGCCCGACAAAGACCCGCGCGGGCACACCGAGCGAAACGTGGAAAAGCCCGCCAACTTGGACCCCGCCAAGATCCAGGGCAAGATCAATCCGGGCCAGCCCATGCCTTCCATCACGCTCAAGGGAGTGAGCATCAAGGGCGCCAGTAAGATCGAATATGAAGAGGCCGCCGCCGCCGCCCAGGCCGAGGCCCAGAACGCCCTCAACCAGGACCGCGTGCCCCGCGCCTACCGCCAACAAGTCAAAGAATACTTCGACGAGCTGAAATGAGAGCCTGCGCGCGTTGAACGAGACCGGCTTTCACTGTTCCTCACGGCCGGTCCAATCGCCACAGCATCACGCCATGGCGGGGGATGTCGGCGGTCAGGGCGCGATCGGCCTGGCCCATGTCTTTCTGCCGCCACAAATCCCGCACCCGCCACGGCCCGCTCAAGCCAAGTTCAGCCCAGGTCACGCGCATGGTTGCGGGCAGAGGGCTTAAGTTAAACAAGCCGACCGCCCGGGCGCCGTCCGCCAATTCCTTGAGCATCACCAGCCGGCGGCGGTCCTGGGCAATGATGCGCGCCTGTCTGCCCAGGGGATCCTGATCCACCGCGATCACTTCATGATTGCACAAAACATTCAACGTGAAGGCATCCAGCTTCGCCATGTCCCCGCTGAAAATCAGCGGCGCCGCCATCAAACACCACAGGGACATGTAGGAGTATTGTTCATTGGGCGTGAGCGTCGTGGGTTTGCCTTCCCCGGTGGTATGCGCATCCCCCACCCACCCAATCAGGATGTAGTCGGGATCATTCCAGCGGCCCGGCCCGGCGTATTCATGATGCCGCCCGTTGCTCAAGCCGATGCGATAAAAACCGGGCAGCGCATCGCCGCGCTCCAGCCCCAAATCCCCCGTCGTGCGCCAGCAGTGTCCCACCTCCCCGCCCCATTTCCAGACCTCGCCCATGCCGTACTGGCAGAGGTTGAAGACGATGTCGCGCTCCTGTTTCTCCAGCTCGGCCCACATGACCTGATAAGGCTTCTTCAAGTGCTCCAGCGTGTTGCCGCCGGCCACGCGGCCGTAGGAGCACCAGTCGTATTTCAAAAAATCAAACCCCCACTCGGCAAACGTTCGCGCATCAAGGGCCTCATGTTGATAGCTGCCCGCGTACCCCGCGCAGGTGGAAGGGCCGGGCGAGATGTACGTGCCCGCCTTCAAACCCTTGGCGTGAATGTAATCCACCATCCCGCGCATGTCGGGAAACCGTTTGTTGGGCAGCAGCCGCCCCTGCGCATCGCGGGCGGGACCGCCAATTTCGGGATCGTTGGAGTTCAACTTGACCATCCAGCAGTCATCAATGTTGACGTACTCATAGCCGAAATCGGCCATGCCGCTGGCAATCATCTGATCCGCCGCCTCCCGCAGGGTTTTCTCGCTGACGCGATGGTAGTGGATATACCAGCTATTCCACCCCATCGGCGGTGTCAGGGCAAGGTTGTGCAGGCTGTTGGAGGAAATCAGCGTCAAAGTCCGCCGCGCCTGCCCATGCCGGTTTTGCGCGGTGATGGTCATCGTATAACGGCCCGCAGGCGGAGTTTGACCGCGGAGAATCCCCGTCGCCGCATCGAGCTGCAACGTGGCCGGGAGGTTTTGCACGGCAAAGGTGATGGGACGCTCGCCGGTGCAGGGGATGCGATACAGGAACGGCTTGCCCGGCCGCCCCCCATACACCAAAGGGCCATTGAGGCGTGGCGCGGCCGGTGGCGGGGGTGTCAGCAGCACCCGCTCTTCTGGTAGCGCCGGCGGCAAACCGGCCTGAGGGGGTGCGCCTTCGTACTCGATGTACGCCTCCGCCCAGTTGGCATGATCAAAATCCCGTCCATCGCCGGCATCCGTTACTTCAAGCGCCAGGAGCTTGACGCCGGCCAGGTTCACCCGGCAGGGCCGTGGCGCTTCATTCCATCGGCAAACCCCGCTGCGCCACAGCTCTTTTTCATCCCCATAAACGATGAACTCCAGGGAGGCCCGGTCATTGCCCGCGGCAGCGTCCACCCCCACCTGGGCCAAGAACCACGTGGCCCGGCCGTCCAGGCGCACGTAAAACTCGCTCGGGGCATGTGTGCCCACGCCGCGGTTGAAGGTTTGCCGGCCCATGGTCAGGGGTTTGCCGGTGATGGAGGCATTGGTGCGGGCCTTGCCCCACCCGGCCGTCATGGTGGTGAGATCCATTTCGTGCAGTCCCACGGAGGCGGCGTGCATGGATGCCAGCGCGGGCATGAGCCAGGCCAGCCCCGCAAGCAGCGGGAAGTTCACACCGCTCCAGAAAGGGATGGGCGCCTGTGTTTTCATGAAAAATCAGGACGGGATTTTTGTTTTGAATTCATCGGGATGATGCCATGGCGTGGCCGAAACTTTCAAGCGGGAAGAACTGGAGGAGAAACCTGGAGGAGTTGTGGACATAAAAAAAACCGGAAGCTTTTTCGGGCTTCCGGTTTTTCAAAAAAAAAACAGGCGGCAACCTACTCTCGCGCAAGCTATACATGCACTACCATCGGCAATGCCACGTTTTACGGCCGTGTTCGGGATGGGAACGGGTAGGGCCGTGGCTTCATGGCCACCTGAAAATTGTCCAAAGATCATCCGGGCCGGGGAAGGCGGGTGTTCGTTGAGAACCACACACAGACGGTGCTGAGGCTTCAAGGCCCGATGCGGGCGCCGAGTTAAAAATCGCCCATCCTGAGAAGGATTAAGCGATCAAGCCGCACGACCGATTAGTATCAGTCCGCTAAACGTGTTGCCACGCTTACACGCCTGACCTATCAACCCGGTAGTCTGCCGGGGGTCTTCAGGGACTTGCGTCCGGGAAACCTGATCTTGGGAGGAGCTTGGCGCTTAGATGCTTTCAGCGCTTATCTCTTCCGCACATGGCTACGCAGCGATGCCCCTGACGGAACAACTGCCACACCAGAAGTGCGTCTTTCCCGGTCCTCTCGTACTAGGGAAAGAATCCCTCAAGTTTCCTCCGCCCACAGTGGATAAGGACCGAACTGTCTCACGACGTTCTGAACCCAGCTCGCGTACCGCTTTAACCGGCGAACAGCCGGACCCTTGGGACCTTCTCCAGCCCCAGGATGCGATGAGCCGACATCGAGGTGCCAA